>NZ_VPBF01000023.1:0-54333 GCF_013418865.1 Acinetobacter sp. YH12117 | reverse complement strand
GTTGCCATGTCACTGAATACTCGTCCTAGAAAAGCGTTAGATTGGCTTACACCATTAGAGAAGTTTGCTCAGCTTGTTGATTATCATAAGGCTTTTGAAACTGTCGCACCTCATGTTTGAATTCGCCCACCTTTAAATTGATGAAAAGCAATTACACAAAATTATTTACAGGCTCCATCACTCTAAAATAGAGTTGCAATTTTTATTCTGCTTTATAAAAGCATGGTACGCGGATTCAATTTATAGGGCTTATATGTCGATTGTAATCTTCTATTATGCTTTTTATCTCTAAACAAACTTGTATCTTTTATGTCCAAGCTCAATCATTTTTGCCAATCTATTTATTGATCATTCACCGATATGAACATTATCTTATCGCTCCAACACCTCATTAGGTAAAACAAACTCTAACTTAATATCGTATGCAGTCACTGTCCGTGTACACTTTGGTTTATCTAGTCCTTTACATTTTTCATGACGGTCTAATTTATTGTTTTTTTTAAATCAAATTAATAAGAAATAAAAATCTCCTCTTAAAAGAGCGGTCGTACATTCTATTATTCTTCACCATCAAACTGCCAGAATACAATCCCCCAATCACTTTTAAAATCAGGAAAGATATCTCCCTGTTTAAAATATTGACGTGAATTTTCTTTGGCAAATGTATACCAGTAGCCGCTGCATGGGGATAAGAACAAGCAAGAAATTGCAAAATTAAGCGTGGCACACACAGCATAAGGCCACTGATATTTCTACTTGTTGAAATAAAAATGTGGCAAAAATGTGGCAAATAAAAAAGCCACTTACATAAGTGGCTGATTTATAAAATAAATTCTGGTGGAGGTGGCGTCAATTGAACTCAAATCCTAACCCATTCATTTTAAAGCTTTTTTATTGAATAAAAAAATTCATTGACCCAATTTTGACCCAATTTAGATTTAGTGCATTGAATCACTTTAATATCTTGTTCAAATCCTGTCTTAGGATTTGAAATGGTGTACCAATATTACCACTTCTACAATCAATACAAAATGTAATGATATATCGTTACATTTTTTGATATTTCTTTTTCATGTATTATCAACTAAGACTAATTCAGGGATAAGGTAATGTTTGAAACTATCGATGATTTAAAGAAAAAATTAGATCAACATCGCCCCCTCTCTCATTCAATTGTAAAAAATCTACAAGAAGATCTTATTGTTCGTTGGACATATCACTCAAATGCAATCGAAGGCAATACACTTACATTGCTAGAAACCAAAGTTGTTTTAGAAGGCATAACTGTTGGTGGAAAAGCATTACGAGAACATTTCGAGGCAATCAATCATAGAAATGCCATCTACTATGTTGAAGACATTATTCGCAAAGAAGAGCCTTTTTCTGAATGGCAAATTCGAAATATCCATCAGCTCATTCTAAAAAATATTGATGATGAGAATGCAGGTCGCTATCGCCAACAAAATGTATTAATTTCGGGTGCTACAACTACCCCACCCGACTATACATTACTCAAAGACAAGATGGCTCAGCTAGTCGATTGGTACAAGTCGGAATCACATAAGCTTCATCCCATAGAGCGTGCAACTAAAGTACATGCAGATTTTGTTGGTATTCATCCATTTATTGATGGTAATGGACGTACATCACGTCTTTTGATGAACCTTGAGTTACTCAAAGCTGGATACCCTCCCTGCGTTATTACAGTCGAAAATCGCCTAGCCTACTATGAAGCATTAGATCAATGGATGGCTTATGGAAAAACTGAGCCTTTCATTCAGTTGGTTGCTGAAGCTGTGCTAGAGGGGTTTAAACCATATCAATTAATTTTAGGAATCTAAAAATTCCCTATTATTTTTTCAGAATGATGATAGGGAAAATATTAGGTTATTAGCAACTCTGATATTTTAAACAATCACACTAGTCTATTAATTGCATTAACTCTTTACTCACATCCGTTTTCGGTTGAAGCATATCTGTTGCAAGTACGCGTTTACTCCCTAAAAGTCTATCCAATTTCACTTCAAAAGTTTCTAATTCCTCCCAATCAGGTGCAGAGATCGTTGGATAATACACATAAACTTCTTTCTGCTGACCGATACGATAAGCGCGGTCAGTTGCTTGATCTTCTTTAGCAGGATTCCAGCTACGCGTATAATGAATAACATGATTTGCCGCTTGGATATTTACCCCGAACCCTACTGCTGTAGTGGAAAGAAGAATTACATTAAATCCTGGCTTTTCTTGAAACTTATCAATTAAATTTTGTCTAGTTAACCCACTTTTACTGCTTGTATTGGTATCCCCATTCACAGTCGTTACATTTAAACCAAAACGTTCCATTAAAATACGTTTCAGAAAGACTTGAATTTCTCTAAACTCCGTAAAAATAATGGCCTTTTCATTTCTTTGCTGAATCATTTGCAAGGTATTGAACAACCAATCTACTTTGGGTGAATCTTTTAGTGTTGCCATTGGATCTTCTGCTAAAGGATGTGCACAAATCATTCTCAATTTGTGTAAGCTACTGAGCATGGCGCCACGATTTCCCTCAGCAGACAACTTACGAAAATGTTGGGCCACATCGGCATATAATTTTCTTTGTAAGTTAGAAATATGAATTGTTTTACAACTATCTACTTCAATTTTAGGTGGTAAATCAGCCACATCATTTTTCATTCGTCTTAGGACTTGAGGATCAATCAATGCTCTCAGCTCATTTAAGACTTTCTCATCACTGACTTCAGCATCTTCTATCGGTCTACGATATTTTTTCCCAAACTCATTTAACGGACCAAGTAAATTTTCCTGAATAAAATCGAATAGACACCATAAATCGGTCAAAGAGTTTTCCACGGGTGTACCGGTACAAGCAATTTTAAAATCCGCTTTTTGCGCTTTAGCCGCTTTAGTCACCATTGAGGTTGGCACTTTAATTTTTTGTGCTTCGTCACACACCATGATCCCCCAGTCTTCCCGTGCCAAAGAGAATTCTAAATCACGTAAGGTTTCATAAGTGGTTAACACAATCTCTGCATCACCACGCCAGTCTTCTTCTAACAGATGCGTAATGCCATGATTTTCACGCAGCTGTGCGGATATCAAGTGTTTAGGAATTTTTCTTGTTTTAAGATGATCGCCATATAAGCTTAAAATTTTAGGAAATTGGCGACTAAAAAAGCGATTGGCTTCCGCTTCCCAGTTTTCAAGTAATGAAACCGGCGCAACCACGAGCACAGGCTTTTTATTTTTGGCATTTTCCAAATATTCGCCAATAAAACATAATAGCTGTAAGGTTTTACCTAAACCCATATCATCCGCCAATAGACATCCACTGACCTGTTCAGGCGCATATTGATGGAGATGCTGTAGCCACGCAACACCATAACGTTGATGCTGTTTTAAACTAAATTCGCTTTGCCTAAAACTTGTTGGCAATCTTGGTGCAGGAAAATTGTTTCGATCAAATGCAAGTTGTGCTGCACGTTGTTTACTATACTCAGCCTCATCAATGTTATTAGCAATTAAGAGCGTATCTCTCTTTTTTTTCTGAGCAGAATTTTCTTCTTGCCTCACTTCTTTGTTATTCAGTGCATGATGTTTTTGACGTAATTCTTCTAAAAGTTGTTTGCTTTGCTCAATTGACAACTTTTGATCCGCATGTGGCAACGCCACTTCTGTTAAACCATCCTGTTCTGCAGCTTGAATACATTTTTCAAGTGCAGTAACCATGTCCTCTAGTTGAGCATCAGTATCAGTCTGATCATATAGATCAATTAAATGCTGTGGTAACCAACCTGATTCTCCACTGTTTCTCTGAATAAATTCTGAATGAAGCTTTGGTGCTTCACCAATGCCTATAACTCGATCACTATAGTTCGATAAATCCAAAACTTGCTGTGCTTGTGCTGCATCCTGATATTTTTGGATGGTCTCTAAGTCTTGCTTGAGTGTTTTTATCTCTTGGTCTAAAACACTTGTACGTTCAATTTCATAACCCGCCCATACAAAAAATGGCGTATTTCGTTCATATGCCTGAATGAAATATGCGCTTTGTTCTAGATTACTCAGCGCTAAGACAATTGGGTTTGTCTCTCTTTCAGAATTTTCGAGCAAGTTGAGCGTTGCCGAGGTATAGAGATTTAATTCATTGTAATTTTTGTGAATACTTAAGGTGTAGCTGTAAATTTCAGCTTGTTGTTTGGCTGCTTCAAAACTTTCAGGTGTCACCACATCTAGAGCATCTTCGCCCAACTGTGCAAATGGATTATGTAAAAATGCCTGAGCTTGCTCACCTGCCACACGCCGATTTGGCATTTTTTTAATTTCTTGCAGCACATGTTTCACCTCAGGCTCAATCACAACATGGGCAATTTCCCCATCTGGCAAACTAATACTGTACTGATCCTGAACCTGCTGATATTGATCAAACGTTGTTAACCAGTCATTTGGCGCTTCATCGAATACCGGCTGTACTTCGACCACCGCTTCTTGGCTAATCAGATTTTTTCTTAAATTTAATTGTAGCTTTTCCGGTGCCAATACAATGGTTTTTCTTAAAAAATTATCTAAATTGGCATTGGCTTTTTTGGCTAGATTTCTAATCTTAGCCAAATATCTTTGATTTAATGCTTTATCTTTATTTTGTATTCTTGAAAATTCTTTTAGCTGCTCTACGACTTTAAAATTTTGTTCATTCAACAAATATTCTTGACCATCTATTCTTAAAATGGCGCCAATACGCTCAGGCTGATTTTTGAGTCTAATATTTTGTTCATTCAGCCAACCATCTAAAATGATTTTAAAAGTTGAATCACTTAAACCACCTTCACTTTTAATGATCGGACGTACATTGGCTTGTCTAGGTAAATGTAATAAATGAATCACACTTGCATGATCTTCATCATTCAAGATCTGGTATAGTTCTTCCCAAGGTAAGACATAGCCCTCATCCGTCAAATATGCTAAAGCTTCTTCTTCAAGACTTTGCCAATAGAAATCTGCGTCCGTCATAGCATTTTGTAAAGACGGATACGTAATACCTAAGTCATTGTAGGTTAAGCACTGTGTTGGTGCTTGTGGCACATGTGCTTCAATAACCTCAGCTGACTTCTTTCTTTTCCAAAATGCCAATCTCATGCTAGATCCTAATATGAACGCTTATATCTTGAAGAGTCGTTATTGTTTGAAGGCTTTCGTGAAAAAAGACCAATTTCCGCTAATTTCTCGTCAAACCTACTTTCCCAATCCCCACTATGACTCAATGCTGTCGGTTCACCCCATCCATTTCTAAAGAGTACAGTATCTTTATTTTTAAGATCTCCAATAAAAATTCTTTCTTTTTTATCATTGTATGGCAATTTGTTATAGGCATAACAAGCATTACCTGTATCTGCAAAATCCACTACATATACATTATCAATTTTTAATAAAAAGGCATTATTTGTCTGCGTTGAGCCAATTAACTCTTTCAATCGACCACGGTTCATTTCACGAAACTTTTTATGTTGCGCTTGCTGAGAATTTAATGCACTAGGACCTAAAAAAATTTGAGAGAAGTTAATCTTATCTATAAATTTAATCCAATAATTAAACCTATTCACATCTGCAGTTCGACTAAATAATTTAAAGAACGCTTCCAAATCAGCTTTTACAAACCATTGAACCACCATACGTTTCGTATCAGAATTGACATTATTCCAACCTGCAGAAGAATCATATTGTGGATTCCCCCATTGATCTAATGCCATCTGCTTGAGTGTTTCATGCACCTTGTCACGTTCAGATGTTTTTGCATAACGCTCTAACAACGCCGCTAAAATATCGCGACTATATAAGCTATTCTGCTCTGACAGCGTAATAAAACGTGCAATAGATTTGAAATAGTCTTTTTCATTCATCTGTCGAATGGACTGAATAGAAGACTTGATTAAATCATCCCAAAACCAACTATTCGGTGCAATTCTTAGACTTTCAAGCTCCTTTTGAATCCCACTCGCATCGTCGTCTTGCAAGAATTGTTTCACAAATGCTTGGGTTGGCGTATCAGATAAAATGTCAGCATGATCAATTAAAGTTGTCATCCATTGTTTTGGACGTTGCGTACTTTTATAAACATTCGACTTATGACGATTCAATATATCTCGCAATGTCAACCAAACCGCTGGCTTCGCTGCAATATCTTCTTTCGCTAAAGCAAAATAACTATACAATAATGGAAAATAAACCAAGTTAATGATGCTCTGTTCCGCTTGATTAAAATGCTGAACAATACGTTTACCAATATCATTAAAAATAAGTTTTTCTTGGGTATCCGGCAAAACCTTACTTAATGCCCAAGCTAAATTTTTCCAATCTCTTCGAGTAAATTGTTCAAATCCTGAATGCTCAAGTTTCGAAATCGTTTTGAATATTTTGACATCTAATGGAATTGAATTTTCAAGATCATCAAATTTTCGTTCCAATACCTGTAAGGTTTTCGTTAAACGTACAGGTTGAACAAACTTACTATATGTGGTTTCTTTTGGAAAAAGCAGGCTTAAACTTTGTTCTAACCGACGTTGCAAACGTTCTATTGTCATCGCATTACCTCGCCAACTGACAAGTTTCAACAGGAGATGAGACGAAATGTGGTTGTGGTTCAGCGTTTTCCTTTTCTTTTAAGCCATAAAACTGCATTCTTAATTCCACACGCCGCGAGGCTTCTTTACTGTCCTTTGCTGAGTTAAATGAAACACCACCTGCTAAAAAAAGCTGTTTCACTTGCTGTTTTTCCTGTTCAGTTAAAGACAAACCTGAACTAAACTTTGGATCAAGTAAGCTACACATCACCCATTCTGAACGTCTTAAACTTAAATTAAGATTGTATAAATAAGAACCATCCGTATCAGTAAAACCCTCGATCACAATTTGTTTGAACCATTTCTCACCTAAAGGATTATTCGCTTCCTCAAGGATAATGGGCACGATGGTATTGAGGCGGTTGCGCCCCACCTCATTTAAACGATAGTCATTATGTGCAAAACGTCCTGCTTCCCCAAAATTGATACGGTTGTTTTTACAGTCCACTTCAATGCCAGCATCTTTTAAACGTGCACTGTTCTGAATATTTTGACAAATATTTAAAATATCCGCATTACGCTGATCTTCTGCTTGCGTCGCTTCATTAATTTTCTTGGTCACAATCATTAAAGACACAGCCATAACCACAAGAAACAAGGTCATTAAAGCCGTCATCAGATCGGCAAAAGAAATCCAAAATGGCTTTTCACCTTCATCTTTAGATCGTGAGGTATTAGAGTACCGATTACCAAACATGACTTAAGTACTCCAATATTAATGTTTCTTCTGAGTAACAAGTTCTTCAAGATCTTCAACGAAACCACTTAAACCTTCTATACCTGTTGATAAACGTTTAACGGCTTGATCAAGAGCATTGTCATATACGCCCAAGGTGTGATTAAGGCTTGTTTCGACGGAGTTACCAAAGCTTTGAAAACTTTTCTCCATCACGTCGCCAATTTGATCAAGATAATCCTGCATTTCTTTCTTCACTTGATTTAATGCAGAAGTCATGTGATTCATATCTTCAAGCATTTTGCTACTCATACCAACTTCTGTCTGTGCTTGTTGAATAAGCCCTTCAAGTGTCGCGATTGCCTTATTCACACTGTCTTGTGAGTTTTTATAATCACCGAGCAAGGAAATCAGATTGCTACTTGCGCTTGTCAAATGGGTGGATGTTGTTGTGACCTCTGAAATCAACTGTGATGTTTTATCTGTAACCGTGGTTAACGATGAACCTGCCGTATTAAATTGATCTGCAGCAAGACGCATTTTTTCAGCACCAGTATTCATTCCTGAAATACTTTCTGTGGTCACTTGTGTCAGTTTATCCATATTATCTTTATATGCATTTACAGCCTGTTGGCTATGCACAATCAATTCTTTAATTTCTGTGCCTAAGTGATCAATCAACGCTGAGGATTGCTCATGCAATTTTTGTTGGTTATTGGCAGCCAATTGGTCTTGTTCCATACGTTGTCTTGCAATATCTGCCATTACATTCGACATGGTGCCCCCCATATCACCAAGTAACTCAGATACCTTGCCATTTAACTGCTCAATTGCATATTGTCCCTGCTCACCAATTTTTTCAGCACCTTGCGATAAATGTTCCACCATTTGATTCATTTGCTCAGACATCGCATTTTGCTTCGCCTGAATATCTTCAATCATTTTGGTGATCTGCATTTGCAAATTTTCCGATGCACTTTCACTATTGAGTTTCATATCTGTAATAAGCTGACTAAACCCTAATTGCATTTCTTTCATCGCAGATACAGATTGAGTCATCATCTCGCCCATGCCCTGCATCTGTGCACCAAAAGTAGATTCCAGTTTGGACATAAACCCTGTTAAAACATCGGTAATTAACTCTTGTACCCGACTACCCTGATCTCCACTGACCTGTTGTACACTTGATGCAATCTTATCCAATGGTGCTTGCAAAGTATCTGTAATGGATTGACCAATTTGCGTCGCCATATCCTGACTTGTTTTGGCATAACTCTCGGTGAGTTGACTCGCAAATGCGAGTTGATTCTTTTTATTTTCCTCGACTAAGTTTGTCATCATGACTTTTAAATCATTGACCAAACTGTCTTTTAATTGACGTGCATTGGTTTCATTCGCTTGACTAGATTTTAAAAGTTGTGCGAGATACTCTTCACCTGTTTCATCAGGTTCAAATTTCAAATCAATGACGCTAGTCAGTTTCTCGAGCTTTGCATAGCATTCTCTTAGCCAATACTTTTCTTTCCAAGTAATAAACATTGCAATACAGATCGCAAGCCCAGATGCCATAAATGCCTCACCAACACCCCCTAAAAGTAAGGCAAGACTGTTTTGGACTTTGGATGGATCACCAGCTGGATCAAAAGCTAGCAAACCAAATAGCAATCCAACAAAGGTAGCAATAATACCAACACCGGTAATAATGCCCGGAATGTGTTTATAGAAATCAACTTTCAGTGGTGTATCAATAATCGCGATTTGAGAAAAAAAAGCATCGCTTGAAACAGTGGATCGGGAGGCAATAATTTTTGACTCACCATCGACTTCTTCACGAATATCATGCAGAGAGTTCTTATAATTCTCCCAAGCATGTTTCAGTTCGCCATCTTCTGAAAAAATTTCGTCAAGCACATGTTTAGCTGTATGTGACTGCTGATCTTCTTTCAATTTTTGAATAATTTCATCAAAATTCTGCGCTAATCTCTTGGCAGGAAACCAATATTGTTTGACAAAAAAATACATTACAAAGGAGACAAAAATCACCATTGCAACCGGTATGACATAATAACTTTGTAAAAATTCTGCTATTGTCAAAAAACTCACTGCATACCCCATAGTATTTTTATAAATTACAATTAGAAAATTATATCAAATAACTTAATATGAATATCTCTTCTTTACTATGTCTAGGATAAAGAAAGGATATTTTAGAAAAACTAATTGGTGTTTAAAGACAACTTTTCCAAGATTTTTAGCTTAGCTTGATCAAGTCTGAACGGCTTTGTTGCATGATTTCATAACTATATGATTTTAAAAGTTTTGATTATTTTTTGATCCAAAATTAAATTTATTTAAATCAGATGCTTACATATTTATGCAACAAAGCCTAAAAAATCTAAAATGCTTAAAAACTATCGACTGCTCAACATATCAAAAATCACCCGTGCAAATATGCTGGCCTTCGCCGGATCAGACAGTAACTGCATCATCTGTTCCTGATGTGCTGCACTGCTGCCCAGAATGGCATCATCCATAGCTTTTGGGAAATCACCCAGCATGGCCTGTTCACGGGTATTGTTGGCAATCTGCTTCATCACAATCTCATTCTCCGCCAGCTTGTCCCGTACCGTATAGGCATAGTTCAGCATGTCTTTATCAGTCAAGTTATCGGTGATAAACACCTCATTCAGGCGCTCGATGATCTGTGACAGGAACTCTTCCTTCTTGTCACGTGGCTTGGCTGCACCGAGGTCATTGCCCGGTTCCAGCTTAAAATCTTCAGCATCTTCTTTCAGCTTGATGTCCTGCTGACGGATCTTGGACAGGCGGTAATGGCTCATGCTGACATTACTCAGATCCACTTCATCATCCTGGGTCGCGGTTTCACGCAGCAATGGACGCAGGTTACGCGCATACAGGCTGAGTTTTTCCAGTTCTTTGTCATCGTAGTCCACGATCTGTGACATAAACTCGTAGAAACGGGTAAAGCTGCCCAAGTCCTTTTTAAAGATCTCCAGCTTGTCTTTTTCCAGCTTGGCCTCTTTAAAGGCATTGTCGGCATTGGCAATCAGCACCGCATCATTAGTTTTCTTGCAACGCTCCAGCATATCGCGGGTGGTGTTATAGGCCTCAATCGCTTGGTTATAACGTTTCTGCCAGCGTTCAACTGCCGGTTTGCAGATGTTACTGATCGCGGCATTGGATTTGTTCTTGGTAAAGAAGGCTTCGACAAACTGCTCGACTTCCGTCCACAGGAAGATCTTGGTGGCTTTGAGCTTTTCAAACAAGTCAAAGATCTGATCCGGATTCGATACATCAGCCAGTTCTGCGGTTTGATAGTAAGGCTGGAAGGCCCCAAGAATGTCTTCAGGATCGTTAAAGAAATCCAATACAAAGGTGCCAGATTCCGCCTTACCTGGATAGGTGCGGTTCAGGCGTGATAAGGTCTGTACGCATTCCACACCGCCAAGTTTCTTGTCCACGTACATGGCACACAGTTTCGGTTGGTCAAAGCCAGTCTGGAACTTGTTGGCCACCAGCATCACCTGATAATCATCACTGTCAAAGGCCTTGCGCATTTCCCGTCCTTTTAGCCCCGGGTTCATGTTGCGTTCGTTAAAGGTCTGCCCGACTAAGCCACTGCTGTCGGTATCCTTGTCATTAAACTCAACCTCACCGGAGAAGGCGACCATGGCCTGAATGGACTTGTAGCCTTGCTCAGACACGTATTTATCAAAGGCCAGCTTGTAACGTACTGCTTCCTTACGCGAGCTGGTCACTACCATGGCTTTGGCCTGTCCACCCAATAAGCCCATCACGTTATTTTTGAAATGCTCGACAATGACTTTCACTTTCTGAGAAATGTTGTGGTCATGCAGGCGCACCCACTGATTCAGTCTAATCTTGGCTTTTTTGGCATCGACCTGTTTGTCGGCTTGTTCAATTTTCTGTTTTAGCTTATACACCACTTTATAGTTGGTATAGTTTTTCAGCACATCCAGAATAAAGCCTTCTTCAATGGCTTGGCGCATGGAGTAGACATGGAAGGCTTCCGGCTTGTTCTGTTTGGATGGCGGTAGCTCAGGATTGGGGACACGGCCAAACAGTTGCAGGGTTTTGTCTTTCGGTGTCGCGGTAAAGGCATAGTAGCTGAGGTTATTACTGCCCTTACGTGCAGCCACCACCGCATCCAGAATATCTTCCGAAGACAGTTCAGCATCCTCTTCACGCTCTTCCAGCATCAACACTTCTTTCAGTTGTCGTGCCGTAGAGCCGCTTTGTGAAGAATGCGCTTCATCGGCAATCACCGCATAGCGTCGCTGTTTTAGGTTGGTGCTGTTTTCAATGGCACGCAACACAAACGGGAAGGTCTGAATCGTCACAATAATGATCGGCTGTGACGTTTCCAGTGCCTTGGCCAGTTTTTCTGATTTGGAGCCATCGCCTTCTTTATTATTGATGCGTCCGACCACGCCATCGGCATGTTCAAACTGGTAGATGGTATCCTGTAGCTGGGCATCCAGAATGGTACGGTCAGTGACTACAATCACCGAATCAAACAGTTTCTGATTGTGTTGATCGTACAGGGTCGACAGCTGATGTGCTGTCCAGGCAATCGAGTTGGACTTACCTGAACCTGCACTGTGCTGAATCAAATATTTCTGCCCAGTGCCCTCCTCTAAGGCGGCATTGATCAGTTTGGTGACCACATTCCATTGGTGGTAACGTGGGAAGATCAGCAGTTCTTTTTTGTACTTGCGTCCTTCCCAGTCTTCTTTTTCTTCAATTTGCAGATGGACAAAGCGTCCAATGATATTCAGCAGGTTGTCTGGGGTGAGGACCTCATTCCACAGATAGGCCGTAGCATACTGATTCTGGTCTTCCGGCACGTCATTGCCTGCACCACCATCCTGCGTGCCCTTATTGAAGGGCAGGAAAAAGGTGTCTTCTCCGGCCAGCTGGGTCGCCATATAGACTTCATACTGACTGACAGCAAAATGCACCAATGCGCCACGCTTAAACATCAGCAAGGGTTCAGGCTTGTTGGTTTCTGGATCTTTCGGCAAGCGGGTGCGTTTGTACTGCAACATGGCATTCTGCACCGCCTGCTTAAACTCGGACTTGAGTTCCAGTGTCGCCACCGGAAAGCCGTTGATAAACAGGACTAGATCAATACGCCATTTCTTGGCCTGTTTGCCCATGTTCTGTAACTCGGCAGCCGTGGCATACGGGCTATACACCAGTTCCGGTACAATGCGGCAGATGTTTTTCTTGTAGTTGGCTAAGGTATCGGGATTGAGCGCATGTTCCGGTTTAAACTGACAGAGGAAAAAGCGTGCGCTACGGGTTTTCACGCCATGACGCAACACACCTAAAGTGCCATAGGTACGGGATTGTTCATCGGTGGCATTGATGTCGGCTTTCTTCAGCTGGGCAACCACGGCTTCTAGAAAATGCCGTTCGGTATCCTGTGGAAAGATGCGCTGAAACTTCTGCCAGTCTTGTGCTTGGGTATGTTGCACAAAATCCAGTACGTCCTGCTCATACAAGGCGGTTTCACGGTTGTAGCCTTGTGGCGTACCAAGTTGCCAGCCTTGAGCCAGCATCTGTTGAATAATATCGTTCTGGAAAATGCTTTCGCGGGTGGCATCCATGTTTATGATTCTCCATCGGCAAGCAAGCGTTGTTTAGCACGTTCCATAGCAAGTTGTAAGCGTTGTTCCAGGATTTCTTTGGGTGGCAAAACCGTCATGTATTCAGCCACATGAATATCCGAGCTTTCCAAGTCCAGCAATTCAATTTGCTCATGTTTTTTAGAAGTACAGAAAATAATGCCCAGCGGTGGGTTTTCACCTTCTTCCTGTTCGTATTTAGCCAGCCAGCGTAAATACAGTTCCATCTGGCTTTTATGCGAATGCCGGAATTTTTCAGTTTTCAGGTCAATCGCGACCAGTCGTTTGAGTTTGCGGTTATAAAACAACAGGTCAATGTAGAAATCATCTTCATCAATCTGAATACGCTTCTGGCGGGCAATAAAGGTAAAGCCTGAACCAAGCTCTAAAAGAAACTGCTCAATATCGCGCAAAATGGCATCTTCTAAATCCTTTTCCAGATAGCGGTCATTCAGATCGAGAAAGTCCAGAATATAAGGATCTTTGAGCAAGAGCTGCTGATGTACAACCCCTTGTTCCTTGAGCTGTTGCAATTCATGCAGAATGGTTTCGTCCGGTTTTTTGGAAATGGCGGTGCGTTCAAACAGCATTGAACCGATGCGTTCATCCAGCGTTCGTGTAGACCAGCGTTCCTGCACGGCCATGCTGAGATAAAACTCTCGTTTGATGTGGTCATCTATATACATCAGGGTTTTAAGATGCGTCCAGCTTAATTGTCCACGCACTGCATGGACAATGTTGATATCATCAAAAACTTCTGCAAATTTAACATAGTAGTTGAGCTGTGACTTTCCCCAGCCTCGGCCTAATTGCGCTGTCAGGGCTTTGGATAAATTGCCAATGATGTGTTGCCCATATTCTGCCCGCTCCCCTTTTAATATTTCCTGTCGGATACGTTGTCCCACCGACCAATACAGCAAGGTCAGTTCGGCATTGACGGCTACGGCTGCGCGCTGTTTGGCGGTATGAACAAGTGAAACAATATCTTGGGTCAGTTGTGGCAAAGCTAAGCTCGTTAATGAATGCTCACTCATGCGCTTAACTCCGTGTCTGCCTCAGCAACTGTTGGGGCTTGCCAGTGGCGAACATCAATTTTTCCAGTCACTGCGGCTGAAATGAGAGCTGTTCGGCGTTCTTGCATTAAGGAAATTGCATTTTCTGCAATTTTGACTAAATTTCGGTATTGTTCTAATAAGTTATCTAGATAACCAACTATTTCACGTTGTTCTTGAAGTGAAGGGAAAGTACCTTTTACAGCTCCAATACGCTCAACATTTAAATTAGCTTGTGTACTTTGAGTAGAGGTTTGCTCTAATGCTGGCAAAGCCGCTATAAAGCTATAACGTAAAAACTCAAGATCAATATCATTGTTTGGTTTAAAGCCCACTACACTATCTGGTGCATATGCTTCAAACCCCAAGATTGCAATATCTCCAATATTTGCAGCGATAGCCATCATCAAGGTACCTTTTGGAAATAACTGACTAACTTCTTTACCCTTTTCATTTAACGTTTGCGAATAAGAAGTAATGTATTTTCCTGCACGAGCAACATCACCAGTCTGAATAAATGGATAATCCCCATCGTAAAAGGCTGGATCATTTCTTGGACGATGACCAAATTTTCCACGATATATACGTGAGGCTAGCCGATAACTTTTAACAATCCAATGCTCCGGCACTTCCCCTAACCATTCCACACCGGAATCTTTCATCGGGACATTGGGATCGAGTCCTTTGGTCACGGCATGGCTAATCACCGCCTGGCGTTTTTCTTTAAGCAGTTCAATCAGTTGTTGTTGCTTTTCAATCAGGTGATCGATTTTGGCGGTTTCGTGGTCAAGGAATTTGGCGATTTGGGTTTGTTCTTCTAGTGAAGGATGCACTAAATGATTATTCTTCACTTCCTCCACAGTAATTTGAGGAATTGCTGTTTGTACAAACTGAAATAAATAAGGTTTACAACCCAGTAAATAATAAAAAGTAAATTTGGAATGTATCTTTTTATGCATTTTTGCATAAATTGTAGTTTGTGAGCATGTAGAGGTAGTTACAACCAACTTAGGAAATCCAATAGAATTCCCCCTTGCAGGAATAACAAAATCTCCTTTTTCTAAAACTACAGAACTTGAATTAACATATCCAAAAAAATGATCTCCTTCTGTCGCTGAATAAACAGGGAGCTTTCCATCTTCTATTAAATCTGCACCTAAAATGGTTTCCCCCATAGCTGATCTAAAATGATGCTTAAATTTTCTTAAATCCCAATGACTAGGAATCTCCCCCAACCACTCAACCCCTGAATCCTTATACTCCGCATAGGTCTGATACTTTGCCATTATGAATGCACCTCTTGCAGAAGTGCCATAATTTCACGGCTCACCGCATCTAAATCCGCATCAATCTCGCTTAAATCACGTGGTGGCTGGTACACGTAGAAATGACGGTTAAACGGAATTTCATAACCAACAATACCAATCTCACCATCTTTTTCGTCACGCTTGTCGGCATTGATCCACGCATCAGGAACATGCGGTTGCACTTCACGTTTAAAGTAATTTTCAATCAGTTCTGTGGTGCTGACTTTTGGATTCAGTGCAATGTTCTCCGCATCACGCAAATCTCCATCCTGTACAAACTCCACCACTTTGCCTTTATAAGCAAACTGGCCATACAGTGGGTTTTCTGCCTGTTTAACGACCTTGCTAATCACCGGTTCAGCTTCAGGATTCTTCCAGGTGATGGCATCTAACAGTTGTTTCTTCTCTTTGGCATCCAGCTTGATGTCGGTCTGCTTGAGGGCTTTTTTCAACACGTCATCAAACTGGTTAAAGTCATCAAACTGCTCAGTGCCAATCACCTCCTGTAAAGCTTGGGCTTTTTCCATCAGGGCTTTCTGGAACAGCCAGATTTTGCTGTCCAGCACCTCTTTAATGTCTTTTTCTTTTAGCTCAGGGAACTCGGCTTTAATCAGGGCACGAACTTCAAGCGCAACGTCCTGCAACTGACCATAAGTTTCTGCTGTCCACGCTGTACCAAAGGCTGTGCCCAATTGCGCATCGATACTTTGCATCACGGCATTAAACGGTTTCGGGGCAAAGCGTAATGCAGCAATCGCGTTATCCGTAATCTGTGCCGATAAACGTAATGGACGTTCAATGGTCACGCGACGATAGCCAAATTCATGACTGTCAAAGATTTTGCTGGCGAATGGTTTTTGCTGTTCGGTTTCGCCATCATTTGCCAAAGTATCTACTGCGACAAATGCACCATAGTTCTGGGTAATGGTGGCAATTTCAGCTTCAGTCAGATAGTTACGTTTTGAACCCAGCGACTTACGCATTTTGGTACTGAGGTTTGAGGCATTGATCAGCTGTACCTTACCTTTACGTTCAGCGGCTTTTTTATTGCTGAGTACCCAGATATAGGTAGCAATCCCGGTGTTGTAGAACATATCGTTCGGTAAGGCAATAATGGCTTCCAGCAAGTCAGCTTCTAAAATGTAGCGACGGATCTCACTTTCGCCACTGCCTGCACTACCGGTAAATAAAGGTGAACCATTCAGGATAATCCCGATGCGGCTACCGCTCTCGGTACTACTGGCATCACGCATCTTGCTGATCAGGTGCATCAGGAATAATAGTGAACCATCCGATACCCGTGGCAAGCCTGCACCGAAACGGCCATCAAAGCCTTTTTGTTCATGTTCATCTTTAATGTCTTGTTCGATCTTTTTCCAGTCCACACCAAAAGGTGGGTTAGATAACATATAGTCAAATTTATCTAATGCGAGTTGATCATTCGACAAGGTATTACCAAGTTTGATTCGGCTTACATCCTGACCTTTAATGAGCATGTCGGCTTTACAGATAGCGTAGGATTCTGGATTGAGTTCCTGACCAAACGCACGCATCACCGCATTCGGGTTCAGCTCATGCAAATATTCCATACCGGAAGAGAGGAAGCCACCCGTCCCCGCTGTAGGATCGTAAATGGTACGGATAATGCCATCTTTGGTCAGTACATCATCATCTTCCATAAAGACCAATGCTGTAGTCAAACGCACGATGTCACGCGGGGTAAAGTGTTCCCCTGCGGTTTCATTCGAGCCTTCGGCAAAACGACGGATCAGTTCTTCAAACACCAAGCCCATGTCATGATTGGAAATGCTTTTAGGGCTAAGATCGGTTGTTGCAAATTTCTGTACCACTTTATACAGCAGGTTTGCATCATCCAATAAACCGACAAATTCGATAAAATTAAAGTATTCAAAAATCTCGCGGGCATCTTTGGAAAAGCTTTGCACATAAGTGCTCAAGTTGGCCTTGATATCGCTCTGCCCCATTTTACTCAAATCCATGGGCGAGCTATTAAAGAAAGCCAAACCTTGGGTGGCACTCAACAAAAACTTTTCTTGTGCTTCTTCGGGTAGGTTCATCTTGGCGACTTCTTCATGTTTCGCCAACACAGATGCTTTACTGCTTTCTAGCACACACTCCAAACGACGTAATAGCGTGAATGGCAAAATGATGCGGCCATATTGCGATTGTTTGAAGTCACCACGCAGCAGGTCGGCAACCGACCAGATGAAAGAAGCGATTTGTGAAAAGTTATTGTTGGTCATAGTGTTCTGAAAAATCCTGGTTCTTATTTGACGCAGTAGCATCAACTGAAAACTTGCTTACCTTTATCTTACTGAAATTTTGTTGAACTTTTGGAAAAAATAGTGATTAATCACTCAATTGATTTAACTAGGCGACAAGCCTTGTCGCTATAGGCCACGTGACTTTAGTTGTATAAGCGATAGCCCTGCGACTTCTTCATTCCAGCAGCTAGGATGCCGACACGACTCCATGTGCCTTTTATAGACTCGATCTGCTAAACTCAATTTATACTCCCTTGTTTAAAGGAACTTGAACTATGCTCCTTACCCTCGAACAGAAAAAAAAATATATCCAAGCAACGCGCTTGCAAAACTATCAGGCCAGTTTAAAGCTGGAAGGCATTAACCCGTCCTCAACTGCACCGGCATTAAGTAAAGCTCAGATTCTACAGAAATATAAGAAATTCTCACAGACCTCGGAATCGTGATCAGGCTTCCTTATGGATAAATATGGTGAAATGGGTGACAGCATTTACTGTTACCCCGACTCGGACGTCCTCAAAAACAAACTGAACATTCAGGATGCTGAAATTCTGCAACAGGCAGAACTAGAGTTGACTGAGTATGCCAGCACACGCATTGAGTATGCGGAGCCACCTTACGATCTCAAATACCTGCAATCCATTCACTTTCAGCTCTTTTCAGACCTGTATGCCTGGGCAGGTGAACTAAGACAAGTGGCTATTGCCAAAGGTGATACCCGCTTTTGTACCTTCTCGCGTATTGAGATTGAAGCCAATAAGCTCTTCAAGCAACTTGAGCATCAGCACTATTTTCAAGGTTTAGCAAAACCAGTGCTTATCCAAAAAATTGCCGATTTTTATTGTGAACTCAACGTGATTCACCCATTTCGTGAAGGCAATGGACGCACCCAGCGTATCTTCTTTGAACACCTACTTGCTCACTGCGGCTATGGGGTACAGTGGAGTAAAATTAACAATAAGGAAGTATGGATTCAGGCCAATATTGATGGATTCAACTGCCGGTTAGATGGACTGATCGCTATTTTTGAAGCCTGCATAATCACTCCTGAATAACAAAAAAATTAAGGGAGCCGAAGCTCCCATCCATTACCGGCTTTCCAACTTGGCTTCAATCCACTGATTGATTTCCCAAGCTGACCAACCAATACGGTTTTTTGTGATTTTCACTTTCTTGGGGAAAGTTTCATCGTAATAAGGTGAATTTTCATCCATCATCTCATAAATAGTTGATCGACAAACGCCAGTAAACTCTATGACTTGTTTGATATTAATGAGTTGATTCATTTGAAAAGTTTGACCGACAAATGTATTCATGACGAGTTCTCCTAAGATCATTTAAGCGAGCTGTCTTCTGCTCAAATGATCAGGACGTTCTGTAGAAATTTATTCCAAATTGATCCAAGCCAATCTAATTTACCGCACTGACACTTTGTTGCAGCCCCTGCTGAATCTCCTGTATGTAATCCATCACATCCGTCTGACCAGATTCAGGCTTAGTTTCTGTGCTGGCATAAAACTCTTCCAGCACATCTACTCCTTCCTCACTATTGACCTCAAACTTCGCATTCGCAAAACCCTGTCGTGCGATATGATCCAAAGCCTCCTGATAAAAACCTGCCTGTTTACTTTGTTCATCAATCTGTGTCGCTGTACGAATGGCTTCATGTAACTGAATCCCTTCCCTTAACGTCAGATCCACGTAATACACGGGTTGGCGATAGCTTTGCGTAGTACTCTTTCCCCTTAAAGTCAGCTGTAGGGGCAGACATGACAACAACCCTCCCGATGCCGCATGGTAGTAAGCTAAACGTGCAGCCAAGGTTCGGATGCTGTTAAAGCCAGTGGTTCTAAAGATGAAAGTGCCCAGTTCATCCGATTCATCCAAATTGACATGCAAACGCCCATAAGGCTTGCAGTGTCCACCTTGTGCCAACGAACAGAGATCTGGCGATGGACACGGATGCTGTTCGACGCCTTGACTGGTCAACCGCTGGCAGGTCTGTCCGTTACCTACACAAATCGGTCGTCCCATCTGTCGGTCAAACATGCTGTACTCTGCTCTCAGATTCAGATCAGGGTCATTGAAGATCATTCTGACTGGAATGGAGCGCAGCTTTTGATTGGGAGCTTTGGCCCGTAGCTGCTCATCCAGTGGATGCTTGATCCAGCCGTCCTTACTCTGAATCTGACTGGTGATGGTGAACTGGTCATCTTTTTCTGGTAGGCGTTTACCATTCTTTTCGACCACCTTGCCAATACTGATACGACCAAGTACAGGCGGGGTAATTGCTAGACCTTTAATCATGTTGAATCTCCTAGAAATATTGAATAAAGAAATAAAAAATCCCATGCGCTGGGGCATGGGATCGGTATAGGCTTAGGTTAAGTTTGGTTGTTGTTGATTAACGATTGCTATAGATCTGGAAACGTCGTGTACCTGCACGGGTGAGGGGAAATTGTTCCAGCATTTCTGGGTGTAGTTTCAGCAAGGCCTTACTGTCCAAGCTGACAGAGTCCTTACTTTTCTTCCAGGTCACTGAACCGTTTGCAAACGTAGCGCGTTCTGCATCTTTCATTAAGGCCTGTATTTGATGCTTTAGTTCATCAAACTGAGTTTGGTGTTGCTCAATCTGGTTCTTCTCCTCAATCAATTGATCGAATAACTGATTGGCAAATTCCAGCTGACTGAGATCTTCTACCGTTAAAGGCTGATGCTCAGGATAGAGTTGCTGTAAGGCTTGTGCTGCCGACTCACTGGCATCTGCTGCCGGTGGCATATCACGCTGTACACATTCCCAGAAGTAGCGTTCCGCATGGATGATCTGTTGGATCAACGCTTCGTTGCGGGTGACTTTAAAAATCCGGGTTTCATGTCCACACAGCAAGACGCAGATATGCGCAGCCTGTTTACCGGTTACGGCCAGTTGATGCTGTACCTGACACAGAACATAGAGTGGAACACCGTCCCGCCATAGTTTACTGCCATACTCTCCTGCGGTTTTACATTCAAGGATCTGTACCTCATCGCTACCGACCACAGCATAGTCCAGATTGGCCAGCATAAAGGCTTTATCCGGATCAGGGTGCTGCAACACAGCATTGACCCGACGCACCTTATTGTTGGTCTGCATGCTGTAGTATTCGGCGACTAAAGGTTCAAGCTGCTTGCCCCAATATAGCGGTGCATGGCCTGAGCTTTCATCTTGAATGTTTTGCTGTACCCGACCCGTCTTGATCATCCACAGTTCCAGCATCGACATATGCGGATTGAGTCCGCATGCAGTGGCTGCATCACTACTGCCAATACCCTGTTTACGTACTTCTAACCACTGTTGATGATTGAGATCTTTGGTGTTGGCTAATCGTTTGGCTGCCATACTACGGTTGTTTTTATTTGATGCTGCTGGCTGCTGTGCCAATGGTTGTAATGGCAACAGGGATGGGTGAGATAGATTTGATAATTGAGCGACGTTGTTCATGATTTATCTCCTGATCATTGAATCTACAAATTTGCGGCATAAAAAAAGCCACATCCGGGGAGATGTGGCCAAAGGGTAGTTTTGAGGTTCATGGAGAATTTAACCTTGATAGTAGATTAAGTTCTCGATCTTAAATAAAACTTAAGCCAGTAAATAAAACTGTATTAAGCAACCAATCTCAAGGCCTGTTCCAGTCCACGCTGTTTGAGTGCTGCGCCTGCACCAAACCATGCGGAATCAAGTCGGTGATCGGTACTCATGGCTCGACGCTCATGGTCTGCAAATTCAGTGATCGAACACAGCAAACCATAGGCGGTATCTTTGGCAGAGGAAAGTTCTGCCCCTCGTCCCTGTCCGTTAAACATCTCCATGACTTTACTCATGGCCCGTCCATTTGGCTCAGTTTTATTACTTGTGGAGTTACTGGCTTGTGCTGCCACATTCCGGTAGAACTGGATAATGTTATCCTCCTGGTCTTGTACGCTCATGGTTGTGTTATTGAACACAGCATCAAAGAAGGCAGCGGCTTCACCCTGAGTGACTTTACGCTGACTGAGCTGTTTCATTTCATACATGTGCTCATCCCAGGCACGCACGGAAATACCCAATTGCTGTTTGACTTTCTCGGCATCGAACTTGGTGCTATGTGGAACTTTGACTACACCAGCACTGCTACTCTGCCCACGTAAGGCAATTGCCAAAGTGTTGTTACACACCACACGAATCGAAGTGAACTGTGCCGTGGTTGCCAAGGTGCCATCACAAGCGGTTGCCAACAGGATGTAGCCATTGCTGACATCCTTACCTTTGAGTGCAGTAGATTGCCCTGTACGTGCCAATGCCCAGAATTTCTTACCCCCCTTGAGTACACCCGCAGTTTCAAGCTCAAAGCCCGATTGCTCAGTCAGATCCCGGTAGAACTCCAGAATCTCTCTAGGTTGTACTTCCTGATAACGCTGGCTAACGACTGATAAGGGGGCATGGGTATCAGAACGGTAGAGTACCCGTTGTTCTTCATAAGGCAGGATGATGCTCTGTCCACGTTCATTCTGTGCCATGTAGCTGACATTAGAGGATTCAATGCGCCAGTCCATCCCTGCCTGTTGTGCCCAGATTTCAATCGGTTGATTAGGGGTCAGTTGATTACCCAAGCCATGCCAAGGGGTATCACCGACATAAGCCATTTGTTCAATTTGATGTGCCATAGTTTTAGTCCTTATAAACAAAAAAGACTGCTCAATCTCACTCCCTTTATCAGGAATGAAATCGAGCAGTCTTCTATTTGATCGATGTAATTAGAACGGACTTATCACTTGATAAATCCAATTCCTGATTGATTCATATTGATGTTATATAACTGAAATATGTTTCAATCAGTCTTAGGAAACTTAGATCTTATGATGCTAGTAGCATAGCTTTCATCTCGCGGTAGTCGCATGATGCGTTTAAAACCACTTTTGCGGTTTATTCAAGATGGCTTTTTTGAGTAATAATGTATAAATCAAAAGTGCTGTGTTCAGCCTTTTTTGATCCCTCGTCTGCTGTCTATTTCAAATTTTCCATGCCCAAAAGTTTGCATACCCTTAGTAGTCTTTACCCTCAACCTTTGGCTTTCTTTGGTTTCCTTTGTGAGATACAAGCCAACTGTGAGTAATTTCTCCAAATCGCCTTCCACCTCCCGTGACAGTGTGCCAATGCCTATCTCATTACCCTGCATTATCAATTGGTTGATATATGCTCTATTATGCAGATTGTAATAAGTCCCTTGTTGGTTAGTCAGTTCAATCCACTTCTCACCAACTTGCTGTGCCAGATATGAACCTTTACGATGTTTATCCGCACTATAGATCAATAGCAAATGTACGTGATAACCACCATTTTCTGTTCCTTGCTCCATTGCCCAAGCGTAACCATGTAGATTTTCAAAACAGGTATCTTGATTTGATATGCGATTTCGCATCTTCTCAAAATGCTGATAAAACTGTTTAATATTGATGTCTGTCTGAGCTTCTTTTGTATATTTCAAATCCACCCGTACCACTAGTATCCGTGAATAATGCTTAAAAAGCTTCGTGAGATATTCCGCAAGACTTTTTGCATTATCAACTTCCTGTAAATGAAACTGCTGAATATCTGTATAGATACTGCTCTTACAAAGCTGAGCCTGTTGCAGTAGTTCCTGTAATTGTTCAGGTGTCAGTGAAAGTACAAAGTCATAGTTATCAGCTGTTTGATCATCTGATCCTATAGGTTGAAAAGGACTATAGCGTATCCCATCTAGTATTAATTTCAGCTTGATGAATGCTTGTAGGTAATCGCAGTAAAACAAATCTATATCATAGATAAGATCAAATTGCTCCAAAAGGTATTTGAAGTACGTCAATTGTTCAGAATAAAGTCCACAACTAATAATTTCTTGTGTGAATTTTTCAATATCCAATAGAATTTGGCTTTCTGAAAGTGGTTGATTTTGTCGTTGAGATGTCATAGTGTGTATTTCCTTTAGTTGGTTCATCTCATCAGTCACTTATGTATTTTTTTATTTTGAAAGCTATCTTATCTTGTTGTACCAATATTCAGTCAGGTATTGAATTCACTTACTTTTATGAGTTTGGGTTGAAGGCTTGAATAAATCTATGATTGCTCCGATTACGTATAGATGAATATGTGTTCACTATCATTAGTTGATGCAATTGAAATCGTATAGTTTATTGAAATCACGGTATCATCAGATAAATGTGTTTTATTCTTTCTGTGAGTTATTGATAATCCTAAGCTTTATTTGTTTATATTATAAACTACCGAATAAGACATACTAGAAAGACACCTCAATAGTTCCTAGTGGCAAGGGCGGTGTTTCTTAAATACCCCCATATTACGGGCTATATGGGGGTGGTTGAGTTAAGCTAAAGTTAAGTCACTGATTCGTCAATTGTTAAGCTTAGTTTTGTTGTATGTTCTTCCAGTTTCAATGGCATTTTTTTAACTGTGGATCTTAAAGCTTTCTTACTCACAGACTCTTTTTTAACAAACAAGTTTGTTAAATATTGACTCATGCTGAGTTTGTATCTTTGATTGGACGAGACATCCTGTAAAAAAATAGCCTGCGAAATAAAAAATGGAATAAGATCAGAAATGACTAATTTGTCATTAGCCATCTTACTATTTTTGATAAATAGATATTTCACTGCCAATTGTTCATGTTTTGGAATCAAGCTAATACTATGTGCTAAATCTTCAAGCTGACCAAAATTCATTTGGTTTCCTCGCTTTTTCATTTCAGCTTCTACAGTTTTTGTCCATAATTCTACAACATGCTCACTGAGCTTATTTTGATTTTCCGCTAATTCAGCACTATCAAAAATCAATACAACATCCAAAGAAACACTTTGATGCTTCTTACATTCCAATAGAATATGTTGAACATCCTTAAAGTGACGTTCTTTACCTGATAACCTCGTTTTAAATTTATTAAAAAGTGACATTAATCCTTTTTTTACATTGGAGTCACTTGGCAGATTAAATTGCCAACGCATAAGAATGCGTTCTTGATCAAAAGCCTTTTGCCACAACTTTGCATTTGCATACTTTAGATATGTTAAAGGTTGCTTCATTTTCTTTTGATACTCTGCGACCAATACTCGCGCCTTTTTCATCAAGTCATTAAGCTTTTGAACTTGCTGGTGATGCATCTTCAATTGTGAAAGATCGGACTGATATTCTTCATTAGGACGAGATTCAAACATCTTAGTAACCAAAATCCAATAACCTGATTGAATACTCAGCTCATTTAACTTATTTTCAATATCTTGTGTATGAAAGTCATAAAGTAAAGAAAGATACTGCCCCCCAACAACAGACATTTCTTCAGGATTACATTCTCGTTTTGGTACTACTGCAAAATAGGGATTTGAAGCACTTAGTAAATTATCGATAAAATGTTCAAACCTGACCAGAAAACTTAGAAGTTCTGCATCAAGAATCTCATTTTTAAATAATATTTCAGCCCAAGTGACACGTTGCTTATTTTTAATTTCAGTTTTCCATATGCCATTTTTCTCATCCAAGACGTAATCAATAAAGTCTTTCAAAATGGGGATTTTTGATGGATTTATTAGATCTTCATCTTTAGGTGCACCAACATGAAGCTTTTCTATTTTGAAAATAGGTTTACTTTGAAATTTTGGTCTAGGTTTTGATTCAACAATGTCAGCCAAAGGTAAATTATTGGTAATATCAAATTTTTCACTGTAGAAAGAAGTTTGGTTAACCTCAGTCCTTCTTTGATATGTTACAGGCCCTTCATTCACTTGAGATTTTTTTCTTCCTGACTGATTTGAATTTTCTGTCTTCTGTTCACCCCTACAGCGACTATATTTTTCCTGTTTTTCAGGTGTTGCTAATTTAGTCTGAATTTTTTTAGGGTAGGTTGATGATCGATAAACAAAGCTTACTATAGATGGATGTAAATCCTCATGATGTTTCTGGAAATATAGATACTTACTAGAAATAAATAAGTATTTAATCCCCCAATACTCTAATTTTTGCCTGTCTTCATTACTAAAAGAATCATCTATTCCAAACTTTAATTCAGGTTGAAGCTTTCTTAATTGCTCATTCCAATTGATAATTTTAAAAATAATATCGTGCTGATAGTCTTGAAAAGTGGAATGGATACTTTGCTCAATCTTATCCAAATCTTCTTTGGAATAACATAATTCATTTAAATCCCTATGATTACGCCATTCGTTTATTTTTTTTGTGTAAAGTGGATTCAACCACTCATTTAACAACACTTTATCAGACAATCTATGTTGCAATTTTTCATTAAATTCTGCTAGCCACGATGATTCAGTCAAAGTCAAAGATTGCAAAAAAATGACTACATGGAATCGAAAGCCATATATCCCATCATCTTCAAACTTCACATAAAATCGTAAAGTATCCGACTGTTGTTTCAGAATATCATTCAGCGCATTCTCTAATAGAGGTTTTAACAAAACAGCATTTTCTCGCCAATTTTCAATCGCATCCCCTTTGAACTGATCCGCTTCAATTTCAATATCAAATGCTAAAAAGTATGCACTCTGGGTATTTTTTAAAAATAGCTGTACGTCTTCAAATTGATATTGATATTCTAAATCTACATCAAATCGCGCTTCATTTTTGGCTAATAATTTTAGCTGTTCTCGTACGGGGTACACTTCCTTTAACCAATGGGTCAGTTCATTGTCACCATATTTTTTTAGTACCAAATTTCGATATTCACGTAACCTCAAATCAGAGTATAGCTTCCTACAATCTTGTGAGTATTCTGTTATTCCAAAATTTCCAAGCACTTCATCTTTGACTATTAACTTATCTGATTCTGTTTGAAAGGACGCAAAATCATTTACAGAAGGAGGCGTAGCTTCGACGGACAATTGGTAAAAATAATCTTCACAATTACGATACCATCGAATCAACTCTAAGGAATTTGAAACTGGTGATGAGATGATATTAAAACAACCATCCTTATCAAAAATAGAATGTGAATAGCGGAGTTCCATAATCTTAAATAAATCACTGCTCCGCACGAAGGAAGAATTGCTCAAATAAGTAGTATTAGACACGCTGAAATACCCTAAGTTATTGTTTTATTATTCTATAATGAATCATTTACTCTTTTTTTACTACAGCAAACTCAGGTTTTTATCGCAGCAATTTTTTACAGATACAACAGCAAATTTTATAACTTACAATAATCATTGCACTCAATTACAACATGCTAGACAAGTATTTCCACCAACCAATATTTCTATCAGACATAAAAAATCCCCCTTGAACCAATATGCTTCAAGGGGGATTTCAGTTTATTTAGTCTTGTATAAATTAATATCAATATTCTATCCATATTTTAACCTGCTCTCCATACCACTCCATCAATCTCACCCGCTCATCCCAATATTGCGCTCGGTTATATGCCGAGCGAATTCTATTCTGGGGCACATGTGCAAGCTGGCGTTCAATGGCATCTGGATTAAACAGATTCGATTCGTTTATAACTGTACTGAATAGCGATCTAAAACCATGTGTGGTCATTCGTCCCGCATAGCCTGAACGTTTGATCACAGCCAAAATAGACTCGCTACGCATAGGTTCTTTGTTATTTAAACGATGTGGAAATAGCAGTTCTTGATTATGGGTAAGCCTCAAAGCCTTTAGCTCAGCAATCATCATGTCCGTCAACGGTACACGATGCGGAAGACGGTTCTTCATCCGCTCTTCAGGGATATCCCACTTACGTCCTTCTAAATCAAATTCTTCCCAACGTGCTTGCAGCAATTCACTAACCCGAACCCCTGTCAGCATAATCAGAATAATGGCATGATGCGTTTGAGCATCACTTGGGTAAGCTCTTACCTTTCTTAAAAATTCAGGCATTTCAGAGGCCGAAAGCGAAGCCAGGTTTTTGACCCGTTTATTCTTGAGGGCATAAACTAAATCACCTGCCGGATTGTCATAGCGGTATCCATGCGCAATAGCGTATTTCATGACCATGCCACAACGAGACAAAGTACGTTTTGCAATTTCAAGCGAGCCTCTTGCCTCAATTTTCTTAATGATCTGCAGAATCTCAGGTGCCTGAATCTGATTAATACGCTTATTAGCAAGAACAATATAAAGCTCATCCAATGAAGCTCGAACATTACTGATGTGTTTGGATGACCAGGTTTCTTTTTGATTATTAAACCAATCTTCTGCAACTTCTTTGAAATAGGGCTTTAAGTCTTCATGCAATACTGAACGTGAGTATCGATGCTTAAGCTCATATGCAAGCTCCCTTGCCTTTTTTAAGCTTAAATCTGGATATGGGCCAAGCGACTCAGACTTACGTTCACCATGGACAGTGACGCGTACATTCCAATATTTTTGACCTTTGGTGGTAATGATGAGGGATAAACCATGTAAATCCGAAAGACGATACTGTTTATCTTTCGGCTGTGCTTTTCTGCATTTAGTATCTGTAAGTGGCATGTCGATTACCCATAATTGATGTATTAATTTCTGGGTAAATTTTCCCAATATTTACCCGCAAAGAGCAAATATGGGGTCAAATAGGATCAGACAATATCGGACAAACAGGCATAAAAAAAAGCCTTTAAACATTGAGTTTAAAGGCTTTTTTAGATTCCGATGGATTACTTCGGAAAGAATTTTGGTGGAGGTGGCGGGAGTTGAACCCGCGTCCGCCAACACTACGCTCGAGAATACTACATGCTTAGATATCGTCTATTGTTTTAACACTTTAAGACCCGACGAACAGGGTTCAAAGTGCGATCCTCTAAATTTGGTATAAAGCCCCGAGGCTTGGCTCTATACGGACTTGTGTGCGTTCGCTTCGGTCGGGTTCACTGACCACAAGTATTCAGTGAAGCGGACAAGCGGCCCTTAGGCAGCTAGAGCGTAAGTTTCGTCGTTTGCGACTATTTAAATGCAAATTTGATTTACGAGAGAAAATGCGCTCTCGGCATGCATCTATGAGTTTCATCATCAGCGTCGAAGCCAATAACACCCCCAGACTACAGCGCCATCATAGCATAAAAGTTGAAAATTACGAGATCATTTCACAACTATTCACCGCAAGATCTGCGCTTAATAACATAATTGCGCTAATATTTTAAATTTCAAGTCAGATAACAGTATAAATTATGACTTATTTACTCGCCCTGGATCAGGGCACGACCTCAAGTCGCGCGATTATTTTTAATGAACATGGGCAGGTTCAGGCCAGCGCGCAACGCGAAACCCAAATCAACACCCCGCAATCCGGCTGGGTGGAACAGGATGCCCAGGAAATCTGGAGCAGCCAGATGGCTGTGGTGCAACAGGCGCTAGCATCTGCACGGATTCTGGCCAAAGATATTCAGGCCATTGGCCTCACCAACCAGCGGGAAACCACCATCGTCTGGGACAAACGCAATGGCCAGCCCTTGGCGCCGGCCATCATCTGGCAAGACCGGCGCGCAGCCGACTGGTGTAATCAGCTGCTGCAACAGGGACTGCAACAAAAAATACAGCAGACCACCGGATTATTAATTGACCCTTATTTTAGTGCCGGCAAGCTGGTCTGGTTGCTTAAGCATATTCCCGGTCTGGCCGAACTGGCAGCGCAAGGTCATGTTGCCTTTGGTACCGTCGATAGCTGGCTAATCTGGAACCTGACCCAAGGCGCCGAGCATGTAATTGAAGTCAGCAATGCCTCACGCACCATGCTCATGAATTTACAGACCCAAAGCTGGGATGAAGAGCTGCTGCAACTTTTTCAGATTCCCGCTTCGGTCTTACCAAAAATCATCAGTTCCGACCATTATGTGGCCGATACCGCTGCCGGCTTACTCGGCGCCCGACTTCCAATCAGCGGCATTCTGGGCGATCAGCAAGCTGCCCTGTTCGGCCAGTCCTGCTTTGAGCCGGGCATGGCCAAAAACACCTATGGCACCGGCTGCTTTATGCTGTTTAATACCGGTTCGACACTGCAATACAGCCAGAATAAACTGCTCAGCACCTTGGCCTGGCAATGCCAGAACCAGACCCATTATGCGCTTGAAGGCAGTGTGTTTATGGCTGGTGCGATTGTGCAATGGCTACGCGATGGTTTGGGCATCATTCAACAGAGTGCCGAGGTCGAACAGCTGGCCAGTCAGGTCCGCGATACCGATGGCGTGGTGCTGGTGCCGGCTTTTACCGGTCTAGGTGCGCCGCATTGGGACAGTGATGCACGTGCCCTGCTCTGCGGTATGTCGCGTGGCACTCACAAAGCCCATATCGCCCGGGCAGCGCTTGAAGCAATTGCCTTTCAGGTGGCCGATGTTCTCAGCGCGATGCAGTCAGATATTCAGCAACCGCTCAAAGAATTACGGGTCGATGGCGGCGCCAGCTGTAATGATATGCTAATGCAGTTTCAGGCCAATCTGCTCAATGTGCCAGTGTTAAGGCCGCAAATGCGAGAATCCACCGCCTGGGGCGCAGCGGCAATGGCCGGGCTTAAATCCGGGGTATTTAATAGCTTAAGTGATATTGCCGATAACTGGCAGCTGGAACGCGCGTTTGAACCCGGCATGGGAGAAGATCAGCGTCAGGCACATTTGCAAAAATGGCAACAGGCGCTAAAACGTGCCCGTTCCGATCTTTAAACGGCACACGCCCTGCGAAATCGCTCAAGCTTGATTTTTACGCTATTCACCGCGACTGATCCAAATAAAAAAACAGGCCCGATTGAGCCTGTTTTTTTATCTGCCAATCAATCCATTTGGATTAATAAGCATAAGACGCAATTGCGGTGGCAATGGCTTTATGTTCATCATTGACCAGAGTCATGCGCATGGTACAGCCTTTACGGCCCAAACGCAGGGTTTCAGCACGGGCCGTAAAATATTTGCCTCGCCCCGGCGCCAGATAATCCACCCGCATATCCACCGTGGCCAATCGGGTCACTTTCTTGATGGTATCAGGCAACTGCTCCGGCTCGGTGCGCTTATACAGCTCGCCCATCGCCACAATCCCACCCACACTGTCCAGAATTGTCGCAGCAACCCCGCCATGTAAAATCTGAAAAGCCACATTGCCAATCAGCTGCGGCTGCATCTCGATATAGGCTTCAATCTGCTGATCCACCACCCGCATCTGCATGCCGTTATGCTTGAAAAATGGTGAACTGTTAAAGGCCTGACACAATTGCTGTAAGACGACATCAATATCTACTTTCGAACCCAAATGAATGCCTCCGGTCCACTTTTTTGCCATATCGCTCATAAATTGGCCAATTACCTTAAATTGAGAAAAAACGCATGTATTTTGCCCCACAATCCTGTTTATGGGTCTACAATATTGCCTAGTTTAATACTGATCAGTGAGATTGTTATGACTTATACGTTCAATCGTCCCGCATTTCCTGCCACTCGTATGCGTCGTATCCGTAAAAATGACCAGCTACGTGCCATGGTGCGAGAAACCCAGCTCACGGTTGATCATCTCATTTATCCAGTATTTGTTTTACCCGGTCAGAACCAGACCCAAGATATTCCAAGCATGCCCAACATTCAGCGCCTGTCGGCCGATCTGCTGCTGAAAAAAGCCGAGCGCCTGCTGGAACTGGGTGTGTCTAAACTGGCGCTGTTTCCGGTCACCCCACAAGAAGATAAAAGCCTGACCGCCGAAGCCGCCTGGCGCGAAGATGGCCTGGTACAAAGCACGGTCCGTTTACTGAAAAAAGAACTCCCGGAGATGGTGCTGATTACCGACGGCGCCCTCGATCCGTACACCACTCATGGTCAGGACGGCATTATTGATGACAGCGGTTATGTGCTGAATGATGAAACCGTAGCAGCCTTAATCAAGCAATGCTTAAGCCATGCCGAAGCCGGTGCCGATGTGGTGGCACCAAGTGACATGATGGATGGCCGTATTGGTGCTATCCGTCAGGCACTGGAAGCACAAGGTCATATCTATACCAACATCATGGCTTACTCGGCCAAATATGCTTCCAGCTTTTATGGCCCGTTCCGGGATGCCGTCGGCTCGGCCAGCAATTTAAAAGGCGGCAATAAATACAATTACCAGATGGATATTGGCAACCGTGCAGAAGCGCTGCATGAAATCGCGCTGGATATTCAGGAAGGCGCCGACATGGTGATTGTCAAACCGGGTATGCCGTATCTGGATATTGTCCGTGAAGTCAAAGATACCTTCGCTGTGCCGACTTTTGTCTATCAGGTCAGTGGCGAATACGCGATGCTGGCTGCTGCCATTCAAAATGGCTGGTTATCCGACAGCGTGATCATTGAATCGCTGATGAGCTGCCGCCGTGCCGGTGCCGATGGCATCTGGACCTACTTTGCAGAAGAAGCCGCACTCAAACTCAAAGACATGAAATAAGGATATTGCCACTGCAATGAAGCACATTGCCATGATTGGCGCCGGCATTAGTGGACTGATGTCGGCGCTGGAGCTATTGGAACAGGGCTGCTCGGTCAGTATTTTTGATCAGCAGCAATCCGGTCAGGCAGCCTCCTGGGCCGGTGGTGGTATTCTCTCTCCAATGTATCCGTGGCGTTATCCGGCTGCGGTAAATGTGCTGGCGCAATCAGCCAAGACTGAATATCTGCGCTGGAATGCCAAACTTCAGCCTGACACCGGTATTGATTTTCAGATCCATGAAACCGGTATGCTGATTTTTGATGAAAGCGATTTTGACATTGGCCTGAATTTTGCCGAGCAGTTTCAGCAACCGATGCAGCAGGCAGAGCATCTGCACAGCACCAAACTGCATCAACTGAATCCACATATTTCCGCCCAGTTCCAGCAGGCCATCTATTTCCCGCAGCTGGCCAATGTGCGTAATCCGCGTTTATTACAGTCAATTCTGTGCTATTTAAAGCAGCATCCACGGGTGCAGCTGTTTGAACACTGCCCGATTGAACGCCTAGAACTGCACGGTCAGCAGGTATGCGCTATTGTCGATCAGGCCGGACAGCGTTATCAGGCCGATGACTATGTCTTGACCACCGGGGCCTGGTCAGCGCGCTGGGCCGAGCAGCTTGATGTACAGATTCCGGTACGTCCGGTGCATGGACAGATGGTGCTATTCAAAACTCCAGAAAACTGGCTGCCCACCATGTGCATGAATCAAGTCATGTATCTGATTCCGCGTCAGGACGGCCATATTGTCTGTGGTTCCAGTATGGCAGAACAGGGCTTTGATACCCGTTTGAATGCCGATACCACGGCCCATATTCTGGAGGCCAGTTATGCCATGGTGCCGGCCTTAAAAGACCTGCCTATTATCAAGCAATGGGCCGGTTTACGCCCGGGCTCACCAGACGGCGGTATTCCCTATATTGGCTTGATGCCAGCGCTTGACAATCTGTGGGCCAATTTTGGCCATTTCCGCAATGGCTTATGTATGGCACCAGCCTCTGCGCGTTTGCTGCGTCAACTGCTATTGGGCCAGACCCCAGATGTATCTCCGGAGGCTTATAGTCCCGCCCGTTTACAGCATGCTGCACTGGCCAGTTAAGATTGGAACAATTCCCCTACCCGAGATGAGGCGAAGGGAAAATACGTCAGATGATTTAGCCCTGATGCTATGAACCAAACATTTTCGCCGCCATCCGCTGCGCCTGTTTGCCATAAAACCAGTACGTCAGCAGATACAGCGGAATGGCAATTAATAACCACATAATCACCACCACGCTTAAAAATTGCGGCTGCTGTAAATACAGCAGAAAATCCTGCCAGATGGTTGGGCTCTGACGGGAAAAAATCCAGATGCCGAGTAATAAAAAGGCCAGATTATAGCCCCAGAAAATCAGGCTAAAACCCAAGGTCAGCTTTTTACGCTCGGCCTGAGACGGTGCGCGCTGCTGCTGTTTTAAAAATTTAAACAGCACCCAGATCATGGCAACCAAGTAAGGCACTGCGGTTAAAATGCCGCCCACACCTGCCGGTAACAATGCAGCCAGTACCCCGCAGATACAGGTAAAGATCAGACAGAAAAATAAAAACCAGAAAAAATAACGTGTTAGAGAAATCATTAAACTGTCTACCTGAGCCATAAGCAACTAGTATAAAAAAAATTAATTTTTTTTGCATGATCCTGTCAACCGTTGTGCCCGAACAGGCGTTATATAGGGCACAAGCTTCATCTCCGGCGAATTTGTAACGGCATCCACAAATTTTTCGGGAAGCTTTGCTAAAGCAATAAGCGAATGTGAATCAAGTTTTTGTATAGCAGCCAAATGCTTTGTTCATCGCACTTTTTATTTGGCCGACGATTTATCATCACTCGAATCGTCGGCTTTTATTTGTCTGGCCTTTGCTGGTGAGCAGCACTCATCTTCAGGACAATAAAGATTAAACGTCAGCGTTTTCTATCGGTACAGAATTTTAAATTTCGCCCTCAGCTATAGTATGCTTGCCTAAAGCAAAACAGGTTGATGACATGGCAGTGCATTTTTTTCATACGTCAGATTGGCATTTGGGGCAATTTTTCCATAACCACGATCGTGAATATGAACATGCACAGTTTTTAGACTGGTTATTAGAACAAATCCAGGAAAAACAGCCAAATGCCCTGTTTATTGCCGGGGATATTTTTGATGTGATTAACCCGGCCTCCAGCGCGCAGCGCCAGCTGTACCAGTTTCTGGCCGATGCTCATGCCATTGCACCGCACATGCAAACCCTGATGATTGCCGGTAACCATGACTCCGGCTACCGCATTGAACAGGTGGAACCGTTGCTGGCCAAGTTTAAGGCCAAGGCGGTTGGGGTGATTCAGCGCAATACCGACAACCAGCTGGATCTCGACCGTTTACTGGTGCCCATTTATGATGCCGAAAACAAAGTTATTGCCTGGTGTCTGACCCTGCCGTTTTTGCGCACCGCAGAAATTACCGGACTGAATGAGCAGACCCAGAACGCCCAGAATGCGATTGCCTATTTGCATCAGCAGTTGATTGCCGAAGCCAAACGCCGTAAAACGGAAGATCAGGCACTAATCCTGATGTCACATGCGCATATGCAAGGTGGCGAAACCTCAGATTCAGAACGGCCGATCATTATTGGTCATGAAGAAGCACTTTCCACTGCCCTATTTGATGATGTGATTGACTATGTCGCGCTGGGGCATCTGCATAAACCGCAAAAAGTCCAGCATCCACATATCCGCTATAGCGGCTCTCCAATTCCGCTGTCTTTTAGTGAAATCCAGTACAAGCATCAGGTGCTCGAGGTCAAGATTGACCCGCAGGCTGCGCCCGAACAGCGCCTGCAACTGGGCTCACTGCTGATTCCGCGCAGTGTACAGCTGCACCGTATTCGCGGCAGTCTGGATGAAGTGTTTCAGCAACTGAAAGCCCTCCCGCAAGGTACGGTGGAACGCATCTGCCAGCGTGATTATCTGGAAATTGAATACAGCACCGATGTACCACCACCGGTCGATTTACGCCAGCAGATTGAACAGACCTTACCGGAACAGCGCTATCGCCTGTTACGCATTTGCCGGGTCTACACCCCACAGGAAGATCAGGCCGCAGATCAGTCCAAAATTGATCTGGCCCCGCCCACACCGGACAGCTTATTCAAACAGTTGTGGAGCAAAATGGGCTATCAGCCGGATGCCTCGGTCGAGCGAGATTTTATGCAGCTGCTGATTGAAGCGCAGCATAGCCTTGAACAAGAACAGCCATAAGGATCAGACATGAAAATTTTACGTTTAAGTCTGAATAATCTGGCTTCTATTGCCGGCACCCAGGACATCAACTTTGAAAGCGCACCGCTGGCTCATGCCGGCCTGATTGCGATTACCGGAAAAACTGGGGCCGGTAAATCGACCCTGCTCGATGCCATGTGTCTGGCGCTGTATGACCAGATTCCGCGCTTAAACGGCGCTGCCGGGGCGCTTAAAGATGCCAGCGGTCAGGGCATCTCGATTAAAGATTCTAAAAATATTCTGCGCCGCGGCTGTACCCAAGGCTTTGCCGAACTGGAATTTATTGCGCTGGATCAAAAGCGTTATCTGGCACGCTGGGAAGTGCGCCGCGCCCGTAACAAGGTCGATGGCAATTTAAAAGTCGAACGCGCGATTACCGCTGTGGAAGATCAGCGCGTGCTGACCCAGAAAATTTCGGAATGTACCCCGACTGTTGAAAAGCTGATTGGGCTGAGTTTTGAGCAGTTTACCCGCGCCGTCTTGCTGGCCCAGTCTGAAGTGGGTGCGTTTTTAAAGGCCAAAGATCAGGACCGCGCCGACTTGCTGGAATATCTGACCAATTCCCATATTTTCAGTCTGGTCAGTCAGAAAGCCTTTGAAAAAATCCGCCAGATTCGCAGCGAAAAAGAACAGTTACAACAACTGATGGGGCATATTGAGTTGCTTAGTGATGAGCAGCTACAAGCCCTGCAACAGCAGCATGCCCAGAGCAAACTGAGTCTGCATGAAAAACTGCAAAGCGAAAAACTGCTGTTGAATGATTTAAGCTGGTACAAGCAGCAACATCGTCTGCACAGTGAAATTCAGGCCAAAAAAGAATTTTATCTGGTGCAGGTCGATGCCAACCAGAAAATGCAGCCGCAGCGTGACCTGCTGGCGCAGCTGGACCAGTTTCAGGAAATCCGTGAACAGTATCTGCAGCAGCGCCAGCAACAGTTGCAACAGCAACAGCTGGCGCAGCAACTTGAGCAATTCCAGCCGGAATTTCAACACTGTGAACAGCAGCATCAGCAGGCACAGCAGCAGCTGGAACAATTGCAGCACAGCGCGCAACAACAGCAGAAAGAACAGCTACAGTTACAACCCGTGTTAGAACAGGCACTACAGCTGGATGGCCAGATTGAGCATCTGATTCAGCGCTATAAAGAAGCCGATGCCCAGCTGAAACAGATTCAACATGAAAAAATTACGCCACTAACCACCCAGCAGCACGGCCAGCAACAGCACTTACAGCAGTTGCATACGCATTTAGAACATCTGGAACAGCAATCGGTCCAGCATGCCTTTCTGGCAGTATTTGACCGTGAGCCGCACAGTATTTTGCAACGCTTGCAGCAATTTCAGAAACTGCAGCAACAGCTACAGCAGCAGGCACCGGCACATGCGCACAGTTCACTGGCCCAGTTGCAACAGCAGCTAGATGATGTAAAACAGCAACAGGCCGATGCGCTCCAGCAGGCCGGCTCAATGGCTGAACTGGAACAGCAAGCAACAGAACTGGAACAGCAGCAGGTACAGCACCAGCAACACAGCCAGCAGCTGGAACAAGCCCTGTTCCTGTTACAACACATGCTGAACGAGCAGCAGGAACAGCAGCAATTACAGCAGCACATGACCCAGCTTCAGGCCGAGCTAAGCAGCTTGCAACAGGCGCAAACTGAAGCACAGCAGCACTACCAGAATGCCCAGACGGCACGTGAACAGCTGGAACAGATTTTTGCCCAGCAGCGTTTATTGCAGGCACAAAGTGTGCAGGAGTTGCGTCAGCAGCTGCAAGCAGAACAGCCGTGTATGGTCTGCGGTAGCACTGAGCATCCATTTGTCAGTCATCAGGATTTGCTGGAATCTGCACTGCAGTCGGTGCAGGACACCCAGTTACAACAGGCCCAGCAGCAGGAACAGCAGTGCCAGCAGCAGCTCCAGCAATTACAATTGCAACATTCCAAACAGCAAACCCTGCTGGAACAGAAACAGCTACGCTCTAGCCAGCTTCAAGACAGTGTGCAACAGAAACTGCAGCAGGTTCAAAAGCTCAGCCCAAGCACACAGCTGGATGATACAGCACACGATCTGACCGCCTTGCAGACCACACTGCAACACAAGCTAAATCAGCAGCAACAGCAGTTACAGCAGCTAAAAACTCGCCAGCAACAGCTGAAAAGCCAGACCCAGCAGCTGCAACATTTGCAGCAACAGATTCAGTCCCTGCAGTTACTCTGTCAGCAATTCCAGCAGCTGGCACAACTGATTGAACCGGTTACCCAGGCACTGGAACCGGCCCAGCAAGCGCAATGGGCGAACCAGGCCGAGATGTGTCAGACTCTTATTGCCCTGCTGAGTAGCCGGACTCAATATCTACAACAGCGCGAACAGTGCCTGCAACAGCAGCAGGAATTACAGCGCCAGATCAAAGACGGCGAACAGCAATTACAGTTCTATCAGCAGCAACAGCAACAGCTGAGCAATGACCTTACCCATGCACAAACTCAAGGCAGCCAGTTGCGCCAGCAGGTACGTGATCTCAGCCAGCAACATGCTGGACAGGTGCTGGATACAGGCAAAGCCTGGCAGCAGCTGTTACGAGAGCAGCAGCAACAACTCCAGCAGCAGGTAGAACAGCAACACCTGCACTGCCGTCAGCTGGAACAGCAATTCCAGCAGGCGCAGCTGAAACAGCAAGACCTGCATACACGCCAGCAGCAGCTTCTGGAAAGTGTACAGCAGCTACAGCACAACATTCAGCAGTGGCAAAGCCAGCATCCACAGTTCACTGCCGAGAAGATTGAGCAGTGTCTGGGTATTGATCTGGCCAGCTGGCAGGCCATGCGTCAGGCCATCCAGCAACAGCAGCAAGCCATGCTCAGTGCACAAAGTGCGCTGGATGTATTGCAGGAGCAATTCCAGCAGCATCAGGCCCAGCAACCAACTGCCAGCTATGATGAGGTGACCACCCAACTGGAACAGCTGGAACAAGAAAAAAACAGCTTGCAGGAGCAGTTTAACCAGCTGGAAACCCAGTTACGCATGCAGCAACAGGCGCAGGCACAACTGTCCAAATTCCAGAGCCAGATTGAAAAAATTCAGGCTGAAGAATATCGCTGGGGCCGGATTGCCGATTTAATTGGCAGCAAGGAAGGCACCAAATTCCAGAAAATTGCCCAGGAACATCATCTGGATATTCTGGTGGAACATGCCAACCAGCAACTGCAGCCACTGGCGCCGCGTTATCAGCTACAACGTATTCCCAACAGTCTGGGCCTCGCGATTCTGGATCATGACATGAATGGCGAAATCCGGCCGGTACTGTCTTTATCGGGGGGTGAAACCTTCCTGGTATCACTGGCGCTGGCACTGGCCATTGCCAATATGGCCTCCGGCTCCATGAAACTGGAATCGCTGTTTATTGATGAAGGCTTTGGGACGCTCGATCCGGCCTCGCTACATATGGTCATGAATGCGCTCGACCGGCTGCAAAGCCAGGGCCGTAAAGTGGTGCTGATTTCCCATATTCAGGAAATTCACGAACGGATTCCGGTCCAGATTCAGGTCAAACCAATTGGTGCTGGGGCCAGTACCCTGCAGATCGTAGGCTAGACCATGTTCTGGCACTATCGTCCGCTCTCGCCGCAGCTCAGCCTGCAGCTGGAAAGCCTGCGCGGATGGAGTGCCATTCTGGTGCTGTTCAGCCACTGTTTTCAGGCCTTTATTGGCCCGCTGGATCAGACCTTGTATTCGGGTGTGCGTCTGCTCGGACAAGCCGCAGTGATGATGTTCTTTGTTCTAAGCGGCTATCTGATTGGACATTCCATCCGTCACAATATCCATCGCCATCGACAGTTTTCAGGCTTGGCCTATAGCCGGCAACGCTGCCAGCGTATTCTGGGACCATTTTTATTTGCCATGTTGCTGACCTTGTTATTGTATGCACTGGCGCCCTATTTCTTTGCATCCGGCTCCCATAACATTGAGGCGAGCCAAAGCTTTATGATCCGGCACAGCTATGACATTAGTGCAGCCGATTTTCTCGGTTCATTGTTTTTCGTCAATGGTTTTGTAACGCCGACCGTATCGGCCAATGCTGCCCTCTGGAGCCTGAGTTATGAAGTCTGGTTTTATGTTCTGGCCGGTTGTCTGGTGACATTCAGACCTGGGAGCATCCTGCTGTTTTTAACCCTGCTGCTTGGCTTAAGCCTGCTCAATATCCAGTTCCTGATTTATTTTCTGGTCTGGTTGTTGGCTTTTGCTTTTGCCAGTCCGGCATGGAGCAAACAGATTCCAGCCGCCCAACTGCACTATTTTAAATCCGGTTTTCTGCTCTTGGCGGTGCTGATTGCCCTGTTTGATGCCTACCAGTTTCACTCCATTTATCTGGCGCAGTACTATACTGGCGAAAATTTCAGGCTGTTTAACCTGTGTATCGGGATTGCAGCGGCCTGCTGGCTGCTACAACTGGCGCGTGGTGAACGGCAGATTCAGGTGATCTGGCCGGCTTCCGCGCAGTTTTCCTATACCCTGTATATCACCCATTTCCCATTGCTGATTTTTATCCTGGGCTGTTTTCCGTTTACGCTGCAGCACGGTTTAGGAGTAGCTCTGCTCAGCCTGATTATCACAATGGCGGTGCTGATTGGTTTTGCCTGGCTGGTGGCGCAAAAACTGGAGCCACCACGCCGGATTGAACGGCACTTATCCTAAGCGGACTGTGATGTCAAACAATAAGCTGAATATTGTAATGCAGCGTTATTGCGAATAATCACGCGCACCAAATAATGCCGTACCAATCCGCACCATGGTCGAACCTGCGGCAATTGCTGCATTTAAATCACCGGACATGCCCATACTTAACGTATCCCAATCTGCAGGCTGTGCATGTTGCGCCTTGACCGTATCAAACAGTTGTTTGGCATCCTGAAAGGCGGCAGTGTTATTTGGTGCCGGAATCACCATCAGGCCACGTAAACGTAAATTCGGCAACCGACTGATCTGCTCGACCAGCGCCGGTACTTCGCCAGGGCTACAGCCATCTTTGCTATCCTGTCCATCAATATTGACCTGCAGGCAGATATTCAGTGGCGCCTGCTGATCGCTGCGCTGATTGGACAAGCGCTCAGCAATAATCAGCCGGTCTACCCCATGCACCCAGGCAAATTTTTCAGCCAGATGTTTGGTTTTGTTGCGCTGCACATGGCCAATAAAATGCCACTCAATCTCTAAATCCTGCAGCGCCTCAATTTTTTCCAGCGCTTCCTGTAAATAGTTTTCGCCAAAGGCTCGCTGTCCGGTCTGGTACATTTCCTGCAACACAGCACTCGGATGGGTTTTGGAAACCGCCAGCAGCTGGACCTCTGCCGGGTCACGCTGCGCCTGCTGACAGGCATGCTGAATTTGTTCTAACACATGTTGACGCGATTTTTGCAGGCTATTCATTGATGCGGTTCTCATTTTCATTCATCTTTTTTACTTTGCCCTCGTGCTAGGTGTTGGTTAAGCTGAGGGAAAGCCGTATTATTCTAACAAAATAATTAAGATTTATATGATCTCGGGGAACTTATGGATATTACAGAACTATTGGCCTTTTCGGCAAAAAATGGGGCATCGGATTTACACCTGTCGGCAGGCATGCCGCCACTGATTCGTGTGGATGGTGAAGTACGCCGCATCAATTTGCCCGCCTTGGAACATAAAGAAGTCCACAAGCTGGTCTATGACATCATGAACGACAAACAGCGCCGTGATTATGAAGATAACCTGGAAACCGACTTCTCGTTTGAAGTCCCGGGCGTGGCGCGTTTCCGTGTTAACGCATTTAACCAGAACCGCGGTGCAGGCGCGGTGTTTCGTACCATTCCCTCTAAAGTGCTGACCATTGAAGATTTGGGAATGGGTCAAATCTTTAGAGATATCTGTGACTATCCACGTGGTCTAGTGCTGGTCACGGGGCCGACGGGTTCGGGTAAATCCACCACCCTGGCGGCGATGATTGACTATATCAATGACAACCGCTATGACCACATTTTGACCGTGGAAGACCCGATTGAATTTGTGCATCAGTCTAAAAAATGTCTGGTCAACCAGCGTGAAGTGCATCGTGATACCCACGGCTTTAACGAAGCGCTACGTTCGGCGCTGCGTGAAGACCCGGATATTATTCTGGTCGGTGAGATGCGTGACCTGGAAACCATCCGTCTGGCACTTACCGCGGCAGAAACCGGTCACCTGGTCTTTGGTACCCTGCACACCACCTCGGCGGCAAAAACCATTGACCGTGTGATTGACGTCTTCCCGGCCGAAGAAAAAGATATGGTACGTGCCATGCTGTCTGAATCGTTACAGGCGGTCATTTCCCAAACTCTGCTCAAGAAAAATGGCGGTGGCCGTGTGGCGGCGCATGAAATCATGATCGGGATTCCGGCCATCCGTAACCTGATTCGTGAAAACAAGGTTGCGCAGATGTACTCAGCCATTCAAACCGGTGCCAACTACGGTATGAGTACGCTGGACCAGAGCCTGAAAGCCCTGGTCAGCCGTGGCGTGATCAGTCCACAGACCGCGCGTACTGTGGCGAAACAGCCAGAATCGTTCCTCTAATCGTGTGCAGGAAGCCAGGACAGCGCTATGGACTTTAATGATTTATTGAATTTAATGATTCAGCAAAAAGCATCGGACCTGTTTATTACGGCCGATGTTGAGCCTTCCATGAAAATTAACGGCCAGATTGTGCCAGTGGCCAAATCCAAACTGACCGGGGAAATTGTCGGCCAGCTGCTCAACTCGATTATGACCGACAAGCAGCGCAAGGAATTTGCCGATACCCGTGAATGTAACTTTGCCATCACCAACCGTGATAAAAGCGCACGTTTCCGTGTCAGCGCTTTTCAGCAGCGTGATGAACCGGGCATGGTGCTGCGTCGGATTGAAACCAAAATTCCGACCATGGAAGAACTGAAACTGCCGCCAATTTTAAAAGATCTGGCCATGACCAAACGTGGCATCATCATCTTTGTCGGGGCAACCGGTACCGGTAAATCGACCTCTTTGGCGTCAATTATTGGTTATCGTAACCAGAATTCCAAAGGTCATATCATCACCATTGAAGACCCGATTGAATTTGTGCACGAACACGCCGGCTGTATTATTACCCAGCGTGAAGTAGGCATTGATACCGATTCGTTTGAAGTGGCACTGAAAAACACCTTGCGTCAGGCCCCAGATGTGATCCTGATTGGTGAGATCCGTTCACGTGAAACCATGGATTATGCAATTGCCTTTGCCGAAACCGGTCACCTGGTATTTGCCACCCTGCACGCCAACAACGCCAACCAAGCCATTGACCGGATTATCCACTTCTTTGAGGCTGACCGTCATGGCCAGCTGTTTATGGATTTATCACTGAACCTGAAAGCCATTGTGGCACAGCAGCTGATTCCTACTATTGATGGCAACTCACGTCGTGCCGCGATTGAACTGCTGATTAACTCGCCACTGGTGTCCGATTTAATCCGTAAAGGCGATGTGCACGAAATTAAAGACCTGATGAAGCGTTCACGTGAGTTGGGTATGCAAACCTTTGACCAGGCCCTGTATGACCTGTATAAAGCCAAGCAGATCAGCTACAAAGATGCCCTGAAACATGCCGACTCGCCAAACGATTTGCGTCTGCAAATCAAGCTGTCGGAAGAAGGCGGCGAGCGTTTAATGCATGCCACTTCGAATATTACCTTCGACGGGCAATAATTTTAGGCAAAAAAAACAGGCTGATCTTCAGCCTGTTTTTATGGGTTGATTTATTGATGGGCAGTTTTGCGCTTATTTTTTACGGAACGCTTCGCGGCATTCCGGCGCATCGCAGTAGCCATATAAATTCAGTGAGTGACCGGTCAGTTCAAAACCAAACTTTTTCGCCACTTCATGCTGTTCGTGTTCAATCACGTCGTTGGTAAATTCCACCACTTTATTACAGTTCTGGCATACCAGGTGGTCGTGGTGATCTTCCTGCATAATTTCAAAAACCGAATGATTATTTTCAAAATTATGACGCTCGATAATCCCCGCGGCTTCAAACTGTGTTAACACGCGATACACAGTTGCTAAACCCACATCTTCACCCTGTTCGAGTAAAGTCTTGTAAATATCTTCCGCGCTTAAGTGATGTTGTCTTGAATTTTCTAATAATTCCAATATTTTAATTCGTGGAAGTGTAACTTTAAGGCCAGCTTTGCGTAGATCTTGATTTGAAATAGGCATGAAAAAAGGTCTCTCAACAAAATTAAAGTTGGAATATGCAACAAAGTTAAGATGCAGTATGATCTATGCTTGGATCGAATGCATCAATAATTAATTGGGATAGTGTAGCAAAATGCAAAAAGTCATGTTGACGTTATTCGTCACTTCATTGCTCATGGGTTGTTCGACCTTGGGCGTTTATAAAGTAGATATTCCTCAAGGCACCCCCTTAACCCAAGCACAAGCTGCAAAAATTCAGGTCGGCATGAGCCACCAACAGGTCCGCTTTTTGCTGGGTAGCCCAACCATTTCAGATCCAATGAATCCTTTACGTTGGGACTATATTTACCATTATATCCCAGGAACCTATGCTAAAAAAGCCAAGATTCCCGCTGCACAAGGTCAACACTTAAAAATCTACTTCGATCAAACCGGTATTGTGCAGAAAATTGAAGGTTTAGAAACCATTCCTGAACAGCAACCAGGCTTACCGGGTTCAAAAGAAGCAATTTTAACCGCGCCCCCACTATAGCCCCTTTCAGATAAAAAGAAACCCCTCAGTGAGGGGTTTTTCTTATGAACTCAATTGCTTAAAGCGATTGCCTTTGGCATAGCGGCCCACCGGGTTTTTCGCTGCTCGTTTGCGGCGGATATCTTTCGGATTAATGGTCAGCGGCCGGTAAATCTCGACCCGGTCACCCGGTTGCAGTGGCTGCTGCGCATCGGTTAAACGGCTACCAAAAATTCCCAGTTGCAGCGGTTCAGGCAAACTGACCTGTTCGCTAATCCCGCTCTGCTGAATCGCATCCAGCGCAGTCATGCCATTTTGATACGGCACTGCCAGATGAAACTGCTGTTCGGCTGAGGCAAAAGCCACCCAGACATACTGCGCAGTCATCAGAACATTTGTCCAATCACGGCCAGCAGCGCAGCAATAATTGCCAGTGGCAAGACAATACGGATGGCAATACGCCACAGGTTATAAAAGGCTTCACTGCTGAAGTTCATGGATTTACGCAAATGACTGATTTTCATGATCCAACCGGCGAAAATCGCATAAATCAGACAAATCACCAGGCCCCAGATCATCAGCAGCGGATTTAACACACTGGCCAGACCTGGAATGGCCCAGATCAACGTGGCTGCCAGCAGAATGATCCATTGAATTGCCACTGCAATCTGACGCTGTGCCAACTGTTCACGTGCCAGTTGCAGGATGAGCGCAGCAGCCATCACCACAGCAAAAGCCAGCGCAAAAGCGGGTAGCTGAGCAGTCGCGGCAAAGAAAGCAAAGGCAATCACGGCCAGTAATTGCGCCAGCCAGATCGGGAACACGGTTTTGGTCGCCACCTGTTGCTGTTGTACCGCCGGCAAACTGGTTTGCCAGTACAGACCCAGACCTAGGCCACTAGCCACCAACGCCAGTACTGTGGCATTGCCCCACTCGCCAAACTCAAGCGCGGTCATTTGCCATTCAGCAACCGGAGCACCCATCACTTGCGCCAGAATAAAGGCAGCAATCACACCGACCGCAGTCAGGCCAAGCAGCAGCAGACGCGAAATAAAAGACAATGCCAGGGCAACCAGTGCCAAGCCAATAAAAATCCACAACGGTAGAATCGTTGGCAGTGCTAGCTGGGTCAGCATTTGGCTGACATTAAACAGCATCGCGCCTGCTAAAAATGGAATAAACACCGCGGCCAGCCAGCCCACCAGACGCCACTGTGCAGAGGCATCGGCATCACGGGTCAAACTGGATAGAGCCTGCAAGGCTGTAGTTTTTGAACGCTTGGCCAGCGCAATTTCCATATAGGTCAATGGCAAGGCCAGCACCAGCATGGTACCTAACCACAGCAGCCAGAAGTCCAGTTGACGTTCCAGCTGAATGCCAGTGACCGGTGCCAGTGTGGCAATCAGAATAAATGATAAACAAAATGCCATCAGCGGCGATAACCATCGTGACATAGCATTGTCCTGCATGATGCTTTCCTAATAAAAATCTATCGCTATTTTGCCCTTGTCACCCGGGAAAATCAAAAACTAAAAAAGAAAAAGCAAACCATTGCCATCAATGGTTTGCTGCGCTAGTTTTTAGTCCAATATTGTTGTTCTCTGGTTTTATTAATTGTGCAGTAATTTATTCTGTTTATGAGAAGAAACGGGCAAACCAGTTTTTACCTTTTTTCTTTTCTTTTTCCTGAATAATACCCATCATATTTTCTTTTACAGCGCCAACATAATCTGCATCATCATGCTGAATATGGTTAATTAACCATTTTGACAACACTTCGTGCAGTTCTCCTTCAATGGAATGCCCCATTTCAAAGCGTTCACGATACGACTCGATTTTTTTAATAAATAAGTCATGTACGCGTTTATGTGGTACGCGGTATTTATAACCGGCTTCTTCTTGTAAAGATTCTTCAAAGGTAAAATGAGACTGGGTATAGTCAATAATATTATCGAGAATCTGTTTAATACGGGCACGATCGGTATTTTCACCAATCTCGACAATTTCGTTAATATAATCAAGAATACGTTTATGTTGGTCATCAATCACATCGATGCCAGTATTATATTCTGGAATCCACTTCATTTTCATACGACCACCCCTGAATCAAATGATTTATAAGCTTTGAGCATAGTAGCCATATTTAATTTAAAATAAAAATGAAGTGATTTACTTGGGATTCCTGTTTCTGCCAACAAATTCACACAAACCCTTGTTTTATAATGTTTATATTATTTTAACCCGAGCAAAAGAGTCAGTTATTATTTAACCGTTTTATTATTTTCTGCCGTATTTTTAGACTTAAATAAAATACGGCACTATTTAAAATAAAATATACAACAGTAGATTAATATTGATCGGCGCGGGTAATCCGTTTTAATTCCGGATTCAGACGTTCTTTTTCCAAACGTTCAATATAAGTCAGCTGTTTTCTGATTGGCTGTCCCTGCTGGAATAAAATCATTTCGCCGGGGCTAAAAGCCTGCCAGGTTTCATTTTGAGTCAACGGTTCAGTGGTAATCACCGCCACCCGATCTTCCGGTGTGGTAACCTGGCTAAAATCGACCTCGACATCAATATCAATTAATTGTGCCGGTTTAAACGGGTATTCACGCACCAGCCAGTGCAGTTTGGTGGTGGCATAGCTAAACAGCGCCTGACCATTAGACAGACAGAAGTTAAAGGTGCCATGCTCGGCAATTTTCGGGGAAATTTCGGTCAGCAGTTCAAAGAGCTGCTCTAAAGACGGTTCCACAAAACCGAATTTCAGTACCATCTGATCGAGCAAATAACAGAATGCCCGCTCGCTATCGGTATTGCCCACCGGGGTAAAATGACCGCTTAAGGCTGGATCAAAATGGTGTAAATCGCCATTATGGGCAAAAATCCAGTGGCGTCCCCACAGCTCCCGAATAAAGGGATGGGAATTTTCCAGGGTAATTTTGCCTTGCGTGGCTTTGCGAATATGCGCAATCACATTGCGTGATTTAATTGGATAGTTGCGTACCAGCTCGGCAATGGGCGATTCCACTGCCGACTGGTTATCGACAAATAAGCGGCAGGCCTTGTCTTCAAAAAAGGCGATGCCAAAGCCATCACTATGGTCGGAAGTTATGCCAGCACGTTGTGAAAAACCACGAAATGAAAAGGTAATATCAGTAGGTGTTGCACAATTCATTCCGAGTAACTGGCACATACAGGACTTCAACATCTGATTAAAACTGCATTTATTGTGCATGACTCTGTCAGGCCATGCAAATCACAATCGCTGCAAAGTTTTATTTATTCCACAATGTGGCGGGTATTTTTCTTGAGTACCATCTTTTTTAGCACCTGGTTCATTTCGACAAAGACAAAATAATCCAGACAGTTAAACTCCTGATCATAATAGGCTTCGGTGGACAGCTTGCCCTGCATTTTCAGGTAAATATCAAACAGCTTGGGAATCCGGCCCTGTTTCAGCGAAGTCATTTCAGAGGCCTGCGGAATATACACCTGTTTCGAGGCAATGTTACAGCGCTGCTGTTCGCTTAACTGCTGGATATACTGATGGGTATGATAGGCACGCGCTTCATTGCCTTCTAAACGCACACTAACACAGCCAATCAAATAGCGGGCTTTCATGCTCCAGAGTACTTTCGGCATCAGATTCAGCCATAAAATGGATAGAGCTTTACCGGCCCGATGCCGTGGATGCACGCAGGTACGGCCAATTTCCACAATATTGTTGAGATGCTTTAATTGCTCTTCAATGGCAAATTCGCTGGCACTATAACTTTGCGCCAGTTCATACCCCTGAAACAGTTTTAATCGGGTATAGGCCACAATTTCCCCACTGGCCTTATCCCTTAATACGGCATGTTCGCAGCCAAAATCGTAAACATCCTGATCCAGTCCATGCTCAAACTGCAAACCGAACTGGTTGGCAAACTGCTCGGCACGAAATTGCTGTACTTCTTTTAACTGTTTTAAATTTTCAACCCATTCAAAGCTGTATTCTGTTTTTGTTGTGGTTTTAAAATCATATTTGGTATGATTTTTTTTGCTTAAAGGAAAACTCAAATTTTGTCGATATTGATTGAGTTTGGCTAACATCGATCAGCACTCCTAATGTTCTGCCTATACACTAGGCGATGCAGATGACAATTCAATGACCAAAAATCAGCCATAAAAAAAGGCCTCCTTAGAGACCTTGAGTTGTTTTAACTCTTAGTGTTTGGCGGCACGGTTGGTAATTAAAGTGCCCACTCCATGGTCAGTAAAGACTTCCAGCAAAGAGGCATGTGGCACACGGCCATCGACAATATGCGCACTGACCACGCCATTTTTGACGGCATCCAGCGCACAGCCTACTTTCGGAATCATACCGCCATAAATTACGCCGGTTTCAATTAACTGATCGACTTCCTGAGTGGTTAAACCGGTCAGCAGATTCTTGTTGGCATCCAGTACACCCGTAATGTTGGTCAACAGAATCAGTTTTTCTGCGCCCAAAGCTTCAGCCACCTTACCAGCGACCAGATCGGCATTAATATTATAGGTATTACCGTCTTCGTCGACGCCTAACGGCGCAATCACCGGAATAAAATCGCTTTGGGTAAACATTTCCAGTACGTCGGTTTTCACGCCGACCACTTCGCCGACCAAGCCTAAGTCAATTTTCTGTACTGAACCATCTTCTGCGGTTTTTTCCATCAGCAGTTTTTTGGCCCGAATCAGGTTGCCATCTTTACCGGTCAAACCAATGGCACGGCCGCCATGCTGGTTAATTAAATTGACGATAGATTTATTCACGCTACCGCCAAGCACCATTTCTACCACTTCCATGGTCGCCGGATCAGTCACGCGCATGCCATCAATACGGTCAGATTCGCGGCCCAGCTGTTTCAGGAAGGAATCGACCTGTGGACCACCGCCATGCACCACAATCGGGTTTAAACCGACCGTTTTAAGCAGCACAATGTCACGTGCAAATGAACTTTCCAGCTCAGGATCGGTCATGGCATTGCCACCATATTTCACGACCAGCGTTTTACCCATAAAACGTTGAATATACGGCAAAGCTTCTGTCAGAATCTGTGCTTTGTCGATGCCAGTCTGTTGCTGTGGCATGCGCCTCTCCTTATTGAGCATCTAAAATGTCTTGAGCAATCTGCGGATAACGGTTGCTCAGCATGGAAACAAAGGTATGACGAATATCCGCTAATCGTGCCGGATTATCGGCATCAAAACGTACTGTAAAATATTCGCCCGTATTCGATGCTCGAATAATGCCAAAACCATCTTCAAAATCAAGTCGAACGCCATCAATTTTACTTAATTGTGCGGCCAATGGCTGACTTAAGGTTTCAAGCTCATGTAAAACATGCGCTGAAGCAATGTTGTGGGTGCTGATATAAGTATCTTCAGTACAGCAGCGTTCAGGATATTTGGCCAGCAGTTCAGACAGGCTTCGCTCCGGGCGCTGGCTTAAATATTCCATTACCCGCAGCGCAGCATACAGGCCATCATCATAGCCAAAGCCGCGCCCGTCATTAAAGACATAATGCCCGGCATATTCACCACCAAACACTGCGTGTCCCTTTGATTGCGCCAGATACTGACGCAGGAAGGTGCTGCCGGTACGAATCATTACCGGATGGCCACCCAGCGCGCGTACCGTGTTACGCACCATGGTCGAACACTTCACATCAAACACCACTTCATGCTGTGGATGTTGCTGTAAACACATTTCGGCAAACAATGCCAGCAAACGGTCTGCACCAATCACTTTGGCCTGTTCATCGACCAGAACCAGACGGTCGCCATCGCCATCCAGTGCAATGCCTAAATCTGCCTGATGCTGCTGTACCGCCTGTTTCAGCTTGCTTAAATGTTTTTCCTGAGAGGGATCTGGGGCATGATCGGGGAAATGCCCATTGGCCTCACAGCGGATTGTGATCAGCTCGCAGCCCAGTTTTTGCAAGACCAGCGCAGCGCAGCGACCCGCTGAACCATGCAGACCATCGAGTACCACCTTAAAACGGCGCTGTAATTGAATATCATCGAGTAGCGCCTGCTGATACTGCAGGCAAAATTCCGGATAAATCTGATGCGGCTGTTCAGCCACAGGCTGCTGTCGATGTGCCAGAAAATAGTTGCTGGCATGGGCCGCCACCTGCTGGATCTTGTCTGGCGTCGGGGGTTCACCGCCCAGAATCCATTTAATACCATTGTCAGATTTGGTATTGTGACTGGCCGTAACCATAATGCCATTGCCATCAAACTGGCGGGCAATGTAATACAGCATCGGACTGGAACAACAGCCCATTAAGGTCGGGCTTAAGCCCTGCTGCTGGAGCACCTGCATGATCAGATCGGCATAGGCCGGACTGCTGAGTCGAGCATCATAACCAATCACCACGCGTGTGCTGCCCGTGTTTTTAATTTGTACGGCCAAACCCAACGCCACCGCTTGCACCAGTTCAGGCGTCAGCAAAGTCACCTTGCCACGAATGTCGTAAGCACGGAAAACCTGAAAAGGGAAACTGGACTGTTGAATATCCATGGCAGAACTACTTTATATATGAATAGGGAGAATGATTGTTTTAGGCTTTTTAATATAAGTTAATATAAGAACTGATTCTATGCGGCCGAAAACAGAATTCACGCTACAAAATGTAATTTTAAGTGTTTGTTGCGTTACTTTCTAGCGTGTTGTGATAAAGCCTAATGTTTAGGCTTTATCATTCAAGCAGATTTTAAGCTTTACCGGTATGGCCAAAACCGCCAGCACCACGTTCGGTGGCTTCAAATTCCTCAACCAGATCAAACTGGGCTTGTACCACCGGCACCAGCACATATTGCGCCAGACGCTCACCTGGTTCCAGGCTAAATGCAGTCTGACCACGGTTCCATACCGACACCATCAGCTCACCCTGATAGTCAGAATCAATCAGGCCAACCAGGTTGCCGAGCACAATACCGTGTTTATGGCCCAGACCCGAACGCGGCAGAATTAAACCGGCAAAATGCGGATCTTCAATATAAATCGCCAGACCGGTTTTCACCAATACGGTTTGACCCGGCTCAATGACAGTGGTCTCATGCACGCAGGCACGCAAATCCAAACCTGCCGAACCAGAGGTGGCATAGGTTGGCATTGGCCATTCTTGGCCCAAACGTGCATCAAGCACTTTTACCTGAACTTTCATCAGTAATTCCTGTTTATATCAATGAATGGTTTAGCGTTTAATTAACGCACGTAAATTTTCCAGATAATGCTGGGCCTGCAGTTTCGGATCGATATCGCCAGCCAGCTTTTTCTTGCGACCCAGCCATTCCAGCTCATCTTGTGGCATTTCATCTAGGAAGCGGCTTGGGGTCATCTGTTTCATCTGCCCGCCAGCCTTACGCTGCTCGGCCAGGGTAATGGTGAGGCCTTGACGCGCACGGGTAATGCCCACGTACATCAAACGGCGTTCTTCTTCGACCGTCTCAGCCACAATCGAGTTTTTATGCGGCAGAATTTCCTCTTCCAGTCCAATTAAATAGACATACGGAAATTCCAGACCTTTGGAGGCATGCAAGGTTAATAAGTTGACCTTGTCAGTGTCTTCTTCCTCCTGTTGCTGCTCCAGCATATCCAGCAGCACCATTTTACGGATCACGCTTTCAATATTTTTTTCGTCCACATCTTCAGCGCGGTTAATCAGGCTTTGAATACTGCTGTACAGCACTTCAATATTGTCCAGCTTGGTTTTTTCCTGCGCAGGCGTGGCGGCGCTTTCTTTGACGTAGTCGATATAACCAGCTTCGTTCATCATCTGGCGGATGATTGGCACCGGTTCATCATCTTCCAGCAATTCACGGGTAAAGTTCTGGATAAAGTCGGCAAACTCGGCCAGCTGAGTCGTGGCTTTTTTCGGAATGGCCATGGTCAAACGCTGATCACCTGCTGCCGCCAGCAAGGACAGATGGTTTTCCTGTGCAAATAAGCCCAGTTTTTCCAAGGTCACCGGGCCGATGGCACGTTTTGGCGTGTTGATAATGCGCAGGAAAGCACTGTCATCTTCCGGGTTAATAATCAGCCGTAAATAGCTCATCACATCTTTAATTTCTGCCCGGGCGAAGAAAGACTGACCTCCTGACAGCTTGTACGGAATCTGCATCTGGCGCAGCTGGGTTTCCAGAATACGCGCCTGGAAGTTACCGCGATACAAAATCGCATAATCTTTCCAGTTTTTACCGTTCATCAGTTTATGCGTGATCAGGTCTTTGACCACGCGCTCTGCTTCATCATCATCATTGCGGCAGGTAATCACCCGGATGACTTCACCATGGCCTTTGTCCGACCAGAGTTTTTTGTCAAAAATATGCGGGTTATTGCCAATTACAGTATTGGCCGCTTTTAGAATCCGGCTGGTGGAGCGGTAGTTCTGCTCCAGCTTGATCACTTTTAAATTTGGGAAATCTTCTTTTAAGAGCGCCATATTTTCCGGTTTGGCGCCGCGCCAGGCGTAAATGGACTGGTCATCATCCCCTACGGCGGTGAACTGTCCCATTACCCCGACCAGAAGTTTGACCAGAATATACTGCGCGGTGTTGGTGTCCTGATACTCATCGACGAGCAAATAACGCACCCGGTTTTGCCATTTATCGCGGACTTCAGCATTTTCCTGCAATAACCGGGTTGGCATCACAATCAGGTCATCAAAATCGACTGCGTTATAGGCACGTAAATTACGCTCATACAGCTGATATAAATGCGCCATCTGGATATCTTCTGGCGTTTCACAGGTGGTATGTGCCTGCTCCGGTGGAATCAGGTCATTTTTCCAGTCCGAAATCATTTTCATGGCCCGCGCAATCAGCTCTTTGCTTTCTGCACCCGATAAATTGTCGCGATGCATCAGATCCATCAGAATGCGTTTGCAGTCGTCGGCATCCAGAATCGAAAAGTTGGCTTTAAGCGGGGTATGTTTCAGCTCTAAACGCAGTAAATTTAAACCGAACGTATGGAAGGTCGAGACCGAAAGACCTTTGGCTTCTTCACGCGACAGCAACTTACCAACCCGCTCTTTCATTTCACGCGCAGCCTTGTTGGTAAAGGTCATGGCGGTAATCCGGTGCGCCGGAATACGGCATTGCTGCACCAGATAGGCAATTTTCCGGGTAATCACCGAGGTTTTACCTGAACCTGCACCTGCAAGCACTAACAAGGGTCCTTGAGTATATTTCATGGCTTCAAGTTGCTTGTCATTGAGTTGACTTGCCAGTGACATAGTGTTTCCTCTATTTCGGTTCGAGCTCGATTATAGTCATCTCCACCACAGTTGCCTAATCTAAAATGCTGCTTTTCTGGTCATAAAAAAAACCACCCGAAGGTGGTTTTTTGAATTCTGGACCGAATTACTGGATCGCGTAAATGCTGATCTCAACACGACGGTTTTGTTCACGGCCTTCTGCAGTTGCGTTAGACGCGATCGGGTTTGATGAACCGTGACCTTGGGCATTAATACGTGCAGTTGATACACCACGAGATGCCAGGTAGCTCGCTACAGATTGCGCACGCGCCTGAGATAACGGGATGTTGATAGAGTCATTACCAGTGCTGTCAGTATAACCTGTCACCAAGATACCGCTCTTGTTATCTTCAGTCAGAACTTGCGCCACTTTATCTAGAGTTGCATAGAAGTTTGGCTTGATGTTTGACTTGTTGGTATCAAAAGTAATGTTACCTGGCATGATCAGGCCAACAGAACCATCTGGGTTACGGTTAACATCTACACCGGTACCAGCCATTTGTTGACGTAATTTTTTCTCTTTATTGTCCAAGTAGATACCTGCAGCCCCACCGAGTACCGCACCAATTGCTGCTGCACGGTTGTTTTGTGCGCTGGTATTGGCATTCCCTTTAGAAACACCATAACCTGCTGCCGCACCAATAATGGTTCCTAATGCGGTTTTGTCATATTCTACGCCGCCCAGGTTATTACCAGTGGTTTGACAACCTGTTAATACCATTGCCCCGACTACTGCTGAAATTGCTAGTGCACGCATCGCATGCCTCCTTACTTGTGTTTTTCGTATATGGGAAAGTTTGGATGAAATAAAGTGCTTAGACCATTGATTTTTTGTTAATAAACGCGAATCTCAACTTTTAATTAATTTTTCCAACTGTAAAGGAGGATTACCTAATTGAGAATTTAAAACGACTGAAATTGTATGTGAAAGAATTTTTCGAGTGATACGATGAGATAAATGCCATAGA
>NZ_VPBF01000022.1:0-57106 GCF_013418865.1 Acinetobacter sp. YH12117 | reverse complement strand
CTTTCGTGTATTTAGCAATATCGTATGCTGAAAAGAATTGTTGTTTGCGCTGTAGGTGTTTGAAACACAAATCATTGACATAGTTCCAGACAAAATTAACTTCAGATGCCAATTGGTCTAGCACCTTTGTGTGACTGTTTTTTATGCGTAATTTAAGTGTTTTCATGGGCTTATATTAGCTCATACTAAGCTTAATATATTGTTTTTTAGCAATTAAACGACATTTCATGTCGTGTCGCTTATATCTCTGACTGAAAGACAGAGGTTTACGCTCCATTTGATAAAAAATAAGCCGGCTTGCCCTTTACAAGCCCAGTATGTGCATGTTTTAGTCAGTACTCTGCCAGTCCGTTGAAATACGCATGTCTAAAGCCGACCTGATGGTTCTGATCTTTTGTATCATTGCTGCCCTGTTACACGGGATCAGTGGCTTCGGCTTTCCTATGGTCAGTACCGCGGCCATCTCCACCTTGTACCCGCTGTCGACCACGGTAGCCTTTGTACTATTACCCTGCCTGATCCTGAATCTGTTTTTACTCAATAGCGACCCCGAACGCAGCTTTCTTCAGGCGCTGCGCTATTATTCCGGTCAATATTGGGGCCTGATTATCAGCAGTCTGATCGGAAGTGTATTCGGTGTGCAGTTACTGCTACATCTAAATGATGGCTATCTCAAACTGCTGATGGGGCTGTTTATTTTATGGTATGTGCTGGATCAGTTTCGCAGCCAGCCCCTGCGCATTCAGGCCAGTCTGAAAAACATGCTGCTGTTTGGTCTGCTGGCCGGTGTGATCGGCGGAGCCACCAATGCCATGGCACCCTTTCTGATGATGTACCTGCTGAGTACCGAACACAGCAAAACCGAAATTGTGCTGATCAGCAACTTGAATTTTGCGGTCAGTAAACTGATTCAGCTGCTGCTGCTTTACCCGGTGATGCTGCAATTTAAATCTGAACAATGGTCCTTACTGGGCTTATTAACCGTGGTGTCGCTGCTCGGGGTCTGGGCTGGCGGCCAGTTACGTGCCCATATTTCCCAGCAGAAATTTCGCTGGCTGATTCTCAGCTTACTGGCCGTGCTCGGCGGCTCAGCCCTGTGGCAAGCTGTGCAACTCCTCAGTCAGAACCCGCATTTTTTTGTGGTTTAATCTTCACTTAGCTACAAAATAATCAATTTATACTTTGCCCCCCTGCTTGAAAAATATTAAATAATAGGCCGATTACTCTAATTCCTATAAATCTATAAAAGGATCGTATATGAATACAGATACGTTAAAACCACCGGTCGAGGCCGCGCCGAAAGGCATTGTCAAAGGCTGGATTATTATTGTCATTGCCGCCCTGCTTTCTTGGGGCTTTTACCATATTTTGCCCTATGATGATTATGCCAATAAAGGCCTGAGCCTGCTGCTGTTTATCGGGATTTTATGGCTGACTGAAGCGGTGCATATCACCATTACCGCGCTGCTGGTGCCGGTGCTGGCCGTAGCGCTTGGCATGCCGATTGAAAATGCCAGCAAAGAACTGGTACCGATGACCACCACGCAGGCGCTGCGGACTTTTGCTGACCCGGTCATTTTCCTGTTCTTTGGTGGTTTTGCCTTGGCCACTGCCCTACATATCCAGAAACTGGACCGTAAAATTGCGATGTGGATTATTTCCATGTCTGGCGGGCATTTGGGGATTTCAGTGCTGGCCATTTTTGCCGTCACAGCTGCACTGTCGATGTGGATTTCCAATACCGCCACCGCAGCGATGATGCTCCCGCTGGCTTTGGGTCTGCTGTCGCACCTAGATTCAACCAAAGAGCGCTCTACCTTCGTCTTTATTCTTCTCGGGATTGCCTATTCGGCCAGTATTGGCGGCCTGGGAACGCTGGTCGGTTCACCACCGAATGCGATTGCTGCCAAAGCACTGGACTATGACTTCGCCGACTGGATGAAAATCGGTTTGCCGATGATGCTGATTTTACTGCCAGCCATGTTGGTCAGTTTATATCTGGTGTTGCGTCCGAAACTGAACCAGAAAATTCATTTTGAAACAGAAGTAATTCCATGGAACCGAACCCGTATCGCGACCATGATTCTGTTTATCTGTACCGCGATTGCCTGGATTTTTGGCAAAAAACTCAGCGAGAACTTTGGTATTTCATCTCCGGATACCTGGACCGCGCTGGTCGCCGCCTGTCTGGTGGTGATTTTAGGTACAGCCACTTGGAAACAGGTTTCTGAAAACACCGACTGGGGGGTGTTACTGCTGTTCGGTGGTGGTTTAACCTTAAGTGCGATGTTAAAAGATTCAGGTGCATCGCTGGTACTGGGTCAAACCGTTGCAGATGTATTTGGTACGGCATCACCGCTGGTGATTATTTTTGTGGTGACCATTTTCATTATTTTCCTGACTGAATTTACCAGTAACACCGCTTCTGCTGCACTGTTGGTACCGGTCTTTGCCGCCATTGCCGACCAGATGGGTATGCCAAAAGAAATTCTGGTGATTATTATTGGTATTGGTGCATCGTGTGCCTTTATGTTGCCTGTAGCAACACCGCCAAATGCAATTGTGTTTGGGTCCGGTCATATCAGACAGCGTGAAATGATGAGTGTCGGGATAGTATTAAACATCCTGTGTACCTTCATTATTGCGCTGTTCGTATACTGGTTCTTTAGCTAAACGCTCAGCATCCATCTAAAAGAGCACTGATTTCAGTGCTCTTTTTTTTGTTTAATTTTTACCTATACTTAGACTATGATCTAAGCCATCAATAAGAATGACACGGGGATTTTTATGGCCAAGTTTTTAAACACCAGTGCAACCAACTTTTTTCTAGAAGAACTGATTAAGAATGCCAAAGAGCGTTTAATTCTGATTAGCCCCTATTTACGCCTCAATGACCGGATTAAAGAATTACTCGAAGATAAAGATCGGCTCAAAATTGACATCCGTATTGTGTATGGCAAAAGCGACCTGCATCCAGAGGAAATTAAGTGGCTGCAAAAACTGGATTATGTCCGTTTAAGCTTCTGCAAGAACCTGCATGCAAAATGCTATCTGAATGAATCAGAATGTATTATTTCCAGCCTGAATTTATATGAATTCAGCCAGATTAATAACAATGAAATGGGGATTCTGGTTCGCAAATACGAAGATGATGAAGTATTTAAAGATGCCTATGAAGAAGCGCAGCGCATTATTCGGATTAGTGATGAAGTCCGGATTAGCCTCGATGAAGTGAAAGCGGATGCTGTGGTGGCCGAAGTAGAGCGTGGCGAAGAAAGCTCAACACTACCCAAACTCACCACCTCCAAACTGGCTGCAAAACATAAGCTAAAAACCGCAGATGTACTGGAGAAGTTAACTGCAAAAGGCTTCCTGACCTTAAACGAAAATGGCAAACACTTTTTAACTGAACAGGGTAAAAGTAGCGGGGGTGAGTTCAGATCCAGCCAGTATGGCGGGTATTTTTTATGGAATGAAAATACGGAAATTGAATGACAATTTCCCTCTCCTTTTCGGAGACAGGGAGAGGTGAAATTAAAGCCTCCAAACCTCCCTTCTTGCGCTGCAAGATCAAGCCGTGCTGATCTCTTGCTCAGGGAGGCTTTGACTTGTTAAATCCCTCCAACCTCCCTTTGAGAGAGGGAAATTAAATCGCTACTAACTCCCGAATCCCTTTCTCCGGCATTTCCCTGCCGGCACCTTGTGCAATCACCTGGCCACGCGCCATCACGGTATAGCCATCGGCCAGCTCTTCGGCAAAATCATAGAACTGTTCGACCAGCACAATTGCCATTTCGCCACTATCAGCCAGTTTACGAATCACCCGGCCAATATCTTTAATAATCGAGGGCTGAATACCCTCGGTTGGCTCATCCAGAATTAATACCTTCGGTTCAGAAGCCAGCGCGCGGGCAATTGCCAATTGCTGCTGCTGACCACCGGATAAATCTCCGCCGCGGCGCTGCTTCATTTCATCCAGAATTGGAAAAATCTCGTACAGATGTTCCGGTACTTTTCGGGTTTTTGTGCCTTTAAATTTCGCCATCCCAATCAGGATATTTTCCTCAACTGTTAAGGTCGAAAAAATATCGCGGCCTTGCGGCACATAGGCCAAACCTTCACGCACGCGCTGCTCCGGACTGAGCTTGGAAATATCTTTGCCATCCAGCAGAATCTGCCCGGACTTAATCGGCAAAATGCCCATCAAGCATTTCAGCAAGGTGGTTTTGCCCACGCCATTACGCCCCAGCACCACTGAACATGCGCCGACCGGAGCCTGAAACGATACATCGCGCAGGATATGACTGCCCCCATAAAACTGATTGACGTCTTTGACTTCTAGCATCGCGGTCTCCTTAACGTCCCAAATATTTTTCAATCACATCTTCATTGGCCTGAACTTCGGCCAATGTACCCTCTGCCAGAATGGCACCCTGTGCCAGCACCGTGACTTTTTCACTGATGGTGTCAATAAAGCTCATGTCATGCTCAACCACAATCAAGGTATGATTTTTCTTCAGCTCCAGACATAGCTCTGCGGTGCGTTCAGTTTCGGCATCGGTCATACCTGCCACTGGTTCATCCAGCAAAATCAGCTTCGGGCGCTGCATCAGCAACATGCCAATTTCCAGCCACTGCTTTTGGCCATGCGACAGCAATCCGGCCGGTTTATGCACCAATTCCTGTAAGCGGATTTGCGCCAACGATTCCTCCAGCGCCTGTTGGGCATCCGGATCGAGCTTGCTAAAGAAACTCTTTTTCACCCGTTTATCTTTCGGGGCGGCAAGCAGCAGGTTTTCTATGACAGTAAAATTTTCAAATACTGTGGGTTTCTGGAACTTGCGTCCAATTCCGGCCTCGGCAATCTGTTCGGTGCTCATCTTGGCTAAATCATAGGTCTGGCCAAAAAAGGCACTGCCTTCGGTGGGACGGGTTTTACCGGTAATCACATCCATTAACGTGGTTTTACCGGCACCATTGGGTCCAATGATGCAACGTAATTCCCCTTCTTCGATATACAAAGACAAGTCATTTAAGGCACGAAAGGCATCAAACCACACGCTAACTTTTTCCAAATACAGCGCAATACCGTGGCTAAAATCTGCGCCCTGTTCCTTGGGACGGCCATAACCTTCAGCAGCATGGCCGCCATGAGCTTGCAACAGTTCACTCATTCGCTCCGCTCCTTTTTAAAACGGTCAAACAGACCAATAATCCCTTTCGGCAGGAAGATGGTCACCACAATAAACAGCGCCCCTAAAATCAGTAACCACGCCTCTGGGGAAGCAGCGGTGAAATAGGTTTTGGCCGCGTTAATCACACCCGCGCCGAGCAAAGGCCCAATTAAGGTGCCACGACCACCCGCTGCGACCCAGACCGCCATTTCAATTGAGTTGACCGGGTTCATTTCACTCGGGTTGATGATGCCGGCCTGTGGCACATACAGCGCCCCGGCAATACCCGCGATCACCGCAGACAGTACCCAGGCCGACAGCTTGTACCACAGCGTGCGATAGCCCAGATATTGCAGACGGTTTTCACTGTCACGAATTGCACCCAGCACACGGCCATAAGGCTGATTCATCAGATGACGCAACCCGATAAAGCACAGCAGAAGCACCAGCGCGGTGATAAAACACAGGCTGGCCCGCATCGGTGCCGAGGTAATATCCATGCCCAAAATAGTTTTAAAGCCGGTAAAACCATTGTTGCCGCCGAAACCGGTTTCATTACGGAAAAACAGTAGTGCGGCAGCAAAGGTCATGGCCTGGGTGATAATCGAGAAATACACGCCCTTGATTTTGGAGCGAAAAGCAAAGAAGCCAAACACAAAGGCAATGATGCCCGGCACTAAAACAACAAGTGCAAGCGACCAGAGGAAATGTTCCGTACCAACCCAGAACCACGGCAACTCGGTCCAGCTTAAGAAACGCATAAAGTCTGGCAGCCCATCACCCGCGGATTGGCGCATCAGGTACATGCCAAACGCATAACCGCCCAGAGCAAAGTACAGGCCATGACCCAAACTTAAAATACCGGCATAGCCCCAGACCAGATCCAAGGCCAAAGCCACCAGTGCCAGACACATGATTTTGCCAATCAGGGTGACCCAATAAGCCGACAGATGCAGTGCCGAATCACTCGGCAACAGATGCAGCCACGGCAACAGCAGTAAAATCGCAAAACAGGCGGCAATGGCTGCCCCGCTATAGGGTTTATCGGAAAGTAAATGTGTGATCTTCATGCGCTTACTCCACAAAACGGCCTTTGATGGCAAACAGACCTTGTGGGCGTTTTTGAATAAACAAAATCACAAGAACCAGAAGAATAATTTTGGCCAGTACAGCGCCCATGCCAATTTCCAGCGCAGTCCCGCTAATACCCAGACCCAGTGCTGCCAGTACCGCACCCCAGACCTGACCAACCCCGCCAACTACCACCACCAGGAAGGCATCAATAATGTAGTTCTGCCCCAAATCCGGGCCGACATTTCCGACCTGCGCCAAGGCACAACCGGCCAGTCCAGCCAGACCAGAACCCAGACCAAAAGCCATCATGTCGATGCGGCTGGAACGAATTCCGACGGCACGTGCCATCTGACGGTTTTGGGTTACAGCCCGCACAAACAGACCAAAACGGGTTTTATTGAGTAAATAGACCAGTAACAACAGCACGGCGATGGTAAAGACAATAATTGCGATACGGTTATACGGCAGCATCAGGCTTGGGCTAATGGAAATGCCACCAGACAGCCAGGCAATATTGGACACCTCCACGTTTTGTGCGCCAAAGATCATCCGCACCAATTGCATTAAAATCAGACTCACCCCAAAGGTGGCCAGCAGGGTTTCCAGCTGACGGCCATAGAGCGGACGAATTACCGAGCGTTCAATCAGCATGCCAATTAAAGCGCTGACCAGAAAGGCTGCCGGAATCGCCACGATCAGGTACCAGTCCAGATAACTGCCAAAATGGCTTTTAAACAGGCTTTGCACCACATAGGTGGTATAAGCGCCAATCATGATCAGCTCGCCATGCGCCATATTGATGACTCCGAGCAGACCATAGGTGATGGCCAGTCCTAACGCCGCCAGCAGCAAAATACTGGCGGTACTGAGCCCGGAAAATAGATGGCCAGCCCATTCACTGGCCTGTAAGCGGGTCTGAATGGCGCTTTTGGCCTCCAGCAACACGGCTTTCAGTTCCGGATTCAGATTCGGCTGTTGCAGCTCCTGCTCCACCATGGCCAGTACATCGGGACGGTTGGAATCGGCCAGTACCTGGGCGGCCTGAATTTTCACCAGCACATCTGGCTGCTGATAATCCAGCCGTGCTTTGAGCTGGGCCAGACGCGCCTTCACCTTATTATTCCGTTCCTGTAAATACAGGCGATTGATCTGCGCCAGCTGTAATTCAGACAGATTGCTTTCATAAATATCGACAGCTTCAAGGCGCTCAGCCGCATCTTCTGACTGCATTTTTGAATGCGCCAGCGCAAAGGTCAGCGCTTTCTGCAAGGTATTCACCAGCGTGACCTGCGCCAGATCACTTGGCCAGTCGCTGACCGGCTCCAGTGCCGGATAATGCAGTAAACGCTCATCCGATTCCAGAATATAGGTTTGACCATTGGCGCCGCTATAGAGCTGCTGCTGTTCAACATATTGTGCAAGCTGATCCAGCTGTTCGAGGCTGCCGGGCCACTGGTTCAGTAAGGCACGGCGGCTGGCGAAATCACCTTGCACAAATTGCTGGATGGCATCGGCCTGTGTCACAGCAACGGCTGTCTGTGTTTGCGGCTGTTCGGCCTGAGCCAGCTGTATCGATAAAACTTGGGCAAAAATCAGAAAAATAGCGGCGATATTCACGCGAATATTCATTTTATATCCCCCTATTGTGTGTCCTCTTTTTTATAAGAAGGCAGAGAAATCGAAAAAAAACCTGCTGCCGAAGCAGCAGGCGTGATGTCAAACTTACTTCGGAAGGTAAGGACTCCAAGGTTCTGCCTGTAGGGTTTGCGGGGTTTTATAAACAATATCAAACTGGCCATCGGCACGGATTTGCCCGATCATGACCGGCTTATGCAAGTGATGGTTTGACGCATCCATTTTTAAGGTATAACCAGAGGGTGCTTTAAATTCCTGACCAGCCATGGCTGCACGGACTTGATCCACCTCGGTAGTGCCGGCTTTTTCTACCGCCTGCTTCCACATATTGATGCCGACATAGGTCGCTTCCATCGGGTCATTGGTCACCAGCTTGTTGGCATTTGGCAGTTTATAATCGACTGCGTACTGCTTCATTTTGTTGGTGAACTCGGTATTGACCGGATTTTTTACCGACATAAAGTAGTTCCACGATGCCAAGTGGCCGACCAGTGGCTTGGTATCAATACCGCGTAATTCTTCTTCACCCACCGAGAACGCCATCACCGGAATATCAGAAGCTTTGATGCCCTGATTGCCCAGTTCACGGTAGAACGGCACATTGGAATCGCCATTGATGGTGGAAATGACCGCAGTCTTTTTCCCAGCCGAGAATTTTTTAATATTGCTGACAATGGTCTGATAGTTGCTGTGCCCAAACGGGGTGTACTCTTCCATAATGTCCGCATCAGCAATGCCTTTTGATTTCAGGAAAGCACGCAGAATCTGGTTGGTGGTCCGTGGATAGACATAATCCGTTCCCAGCAGCACAAAACGTTCGGCCTGACCGCCCTCTTCACTCATCAGATATTCCACTGCCGGAATCGCCTGCTGGTTAGGTGCTGCGCCGGTATAGAAAATATTTTTCGACTGTTCCTGACCCTCATATTGCACCGGATAGAACAGCAGACCATTCAGCTCTTCCACCACCGGCAGTACCGATTTACGTGATACTGAAGTCCACGCACCAAAAATGACCGCGACCTTATCCTGAGTAATCAGCTGGCGCGCCTGCTCTGCAAACAGTGGCCAGTCAGAGGCCGGATCAACCACCACCGGTTCCAGCTTTTTGCCCAGCACCCCGCCATTGGCATTAATTTCATTGATTGCCATTAGCGCGGTATCTTTTAGCGAGGTTTCTGAAATGGCCATGGTGCCGGACAAGGAATGCAGGATGCCGACTTTAATGGTCTCACCGGTGCTGGCCGCTGGCTGGGCTGTGCTGGCACTGTCGCTACTTTCGGTCGATTTTGAGCAGCCGCTGAGCGCCACAACCCCGGCCATGCTGGCCACTAACATACTTTTTGAAAACAGATTGCGCTGGAACTTCATGAATTTCTCCACACTTATGCAGCACCTGAACATGGTGCCTGTTGTTCTATGACTGCAGCGGATAATTCAATTTCTATGCCAAACGCAAAACTGACAGGCAGATCTAGACGGGACAAGTAAGATTTAAATCATAAAAATTAGTTACTTATATTAATATAAAAAATGAAGCATAGCCCTTCAGCTACGCTGCACTGATCAGCACCACATACACCCAAGCAGAGTGCGCTCTAGAGTTTTTAGAGATATTGAAGGCTAAGGAGGCGCAAAAGTGAACAAAAAAAGTGCAACCCTATCCAGCCGTATTGCCTCATTTTGGAGAAAAAATCAGCGACATAAAAAAACCTGCACCAAGACGGGCAGGTTTTCTAAAATGATGAAAGTTTTAAGGTTTTAAACCACCAGATCAGCCAGATTGCCTTTTTGCTCTAGCCACTGCTTCCGGTCTGCGGAGCGTTTTTTGGCCAGCAGTTTATCCAGCAAACCGGCAGTGACATGAATATCATCCAGATCCAGTTGCACCAGACGGCGTGTATCCGGGTCCATGGTGGTTTCACGCAGCTGGCTGGCGTTCATTTCACCCAAGCCTTTAAAGCGGGTGATTTGCGGATTTTTGCTTTTGCATTTATTTAAAATGCCGTTGAGCTCATCTTCATCCAGTGCGTAATGTACATCTTTATTGTCATCAATCCGGAATAATGGCGGCATGGCCACAAATAAATGCCCTTCTTCTACCAAAGCCGGGAAATGTTTGACAAAAAGCGCACAGAGCAAGGTGGCAATATGCAGACCATCGGAGTCGGCATCGGCCAGAATACAGATTTTGCCATAACGCAGTTCAGACAAGTCATCTGAACCCGGATCAACCCCAATCGCAATGGCAATATCATGCACTTCCTGAGAGCCCAGCACCTCATCGGAAGAGACTTCCCAGGTATTTAAAATTTTACCGCGAATCGGCATGATGGCCTGGAAATTCTTGTCACGTGCCTGCTTGGCCGAACCGCCCGCAGAATCCCCTTCGACAATAAACAGTTCCGATTCTTCACGGGTCAGACCGACACAGTCGGCCAGCTTGCCTGGCAGAGCCGGACCCGACACAATCTTTTTACGCTCGACTTTTTTGGCTGCTTTTAAACGGCGACCGGCCTTGGAGATGGCCATTTCTGCCAGTTGCAGCGCTATATCTGAATTCTGATGCAGCCATAAGGCAAAGGCATCTTTGGCAATATTCTGCACAATTCCGGACGCTTCACGGCTCGACAGACGCTCTTTGGTCTGACCGGAGAATTGTGGCTCCTGGAATTTTAGCGACAGGATATAGTTCACTCCATCCCAGACATCTTCGGCCGAGAGTTTCAAGTTACGCGGCAACAGGTTACGCAGCTCACAGAACTCGCGCATGGCATCGGTGATACCGGAACGCAAACCATTGACATGGGTACCGCCCTGCGCGGTCGGAATCAGGTTGACGTAAGATTCCTGAATGCTTTCACCGCCTTCAACATTCCAGCAAATCGCAAACTCTGCGCTGGCGCGTTCTGCATTGCCTGAAGAGACAAAGGCCGGCGCCGGAATAATCTCGCGGTCTTCCAGTTCATCCATTAAATAATCGACCAGGCCATTTTCAAACTGCCAGGTGATTTTTTCATCATTAATCTGGTCGATATAATTGATTTGCAGGCCAGCCGCCAAAACCGCTTTGGCTTTTAAATTATGTTTTAAGGCTTTTAAGGCAAATTTTGGCGAATCGAAATATTTGGCTTCCGGCCAGAAACGCACCAGCGTGCCTGACGCACGTTTTGGTGCTTTGCCTTCCAGCACTTCTAGTGGTCCAGTGGCTTCGCCCTGCTCAAAAGCCATTTTGTAGAGATTGCCCTGACGCTGTACATCCACTTCTACCCGGGTCGACAAGGCATTCACCACAGAAATCCCGACCCCGTGCAAACCACCGGAAAACTGGTAGTTATCGGTACTGAACTTGCCGCCGGCATGCAGCTTGGTCAAAATAATTTCAATTCCGCTCTGGCCATATTCCGGGTGAATATCCACCGGCATCCCGCGGCCATTGTCTTCTACTGCCAGCGAGCCATCTTTATACACGGTCACGCTAACTTTGGTGGCGTGTCCGGCCAGTGCCTCATCGACAGCATTATCAATCACTTCCTGCGCCAAATGGTTCGGACGCGAGGTGTCGGTATACATACCCGGACGGCGACGGACCGGATCGAGACCAGATAAAACTTCAAGAGATTGAGCCGTATATTGAGACACGTTGTACTGTTTCCTTATTTTAGGGAATCCGATAAAAACTGCAGCAGCATAGGTATTTTTAGCGCAAAGTTGTCCATCCCATGATTGCCGCGGGTTTCGGTCATGATCAGAGAGCTATGCTGGGCCTGGCTATAATAACGCTGTGCGTCACGATAATCCAAAACTTCATCGCCTTGCTGCAATAACACTAAAATTTTGTCTGCCTTTTCAACAAAAGGCACTGCCATCTGTTCCAGTTGCTGTAAATGTAGCCGCTCCAGCGTCCAGTGTTCATGCACTTTCAGCGGAATCTGCGCATCGCCAAACAGTTCCTGAAACAACTGCCATGGTCGCATAGCCGGATTAATCAGCACAGCCGGAACCGCATAGCGTGCGACCAGTTGTGTCGCATAGAAGCCGCCCAGACTGCTGCCGACCAGCGCTACCTGATCCAGCTGCTCAATCAGTGCAGATAAGTGCTGCATTACCTCGCGTGGCGGCGCATTCAGATCGGGCAGATGCACCTGAATGTCACTCCGCTGTGCCAGCGCTTGCCGCAACAGCTGGCCTTTGGCAGAAAAGGGATTGCTCCTGAAACCATGCAAATAAATTAAATTCATTGTGCTAATCGGATGTTATCCATGTTCATTGTTGTATTTACTTTTTTGAGACTTTGATCACATTCATGTTTTAATTTGTATGTCACAAATAATTGTTAGACAAAAAAATTAAAACTGGGGCGTCATCCTGGCTATTGTAAAAGTTGTTCGGGATGAATGATATAAAATTAAGCTTAGAAATTTATACCGTGAAGCCAACGAAAAAGAAAGTAGCCGCGACACTATTGTTAGGGGGCAGTAGCACATGCCAAGTTTAACGCCATTGCATGAAACTTATTGTAAATGGGACACCACACCGCCCAGCCAGGCCGATTTACTGGAAGGTCTGGCGCAGCTGTTAAGTATGCCGGTGCATCAGGTGGTCAAAGAGCTGGTGCAGACCATTCAGCGTGAGGTCTTGCTGAGCCTGTTTGGCATGAGTGAACAGCACTCCCGAAAATTCCAGAATATGTCGCCCATTCGCAAGCTGTACAGCCTGTCCTTTGATACCTTGCAAAACTATAGCAACTACCTGCTGGCGCCCAGCCTGCGTCAGGTGATTGACCGTTTTCCACGTTTACATGACAAGCCGCTGACACCGTATATGCATGCGCTGGTTGGTATTTTAAATGGTGTACTGGGTGATTATTTGCTGAATCAGCAAAATCCGCTGGCATTGCCAATGACCATTTATGACCACTACGGCAGTGTGCAAAAAGGCGAGCTGACCGGACAGGTGATTCTGTTTGTGCATGGCCTGTGTATGAACCATCTGGACTGGTCACATCAGCAATATGGTGGTATTGGCGAAAAACTGCTGGCACAGCGCCAGCGCAACACCATGCTGTATTTAAATTACAATACCGGACGGCGTATTTCCGCCAATGGTCATAGTCTGGCCAATACCCTGGAAGATCTGATTCAGCGCAATCCGAATATCACCAGCATCAGCCTGATTGGACATAGCATGGGCGGGCTGGTGTCACGCAGTGCCCTGTTTTATGGCAAGCAGGATTTACATGAGTGGATTCATATGGTCGATAACCTGGTCTGTCTGGGTTCGCCGCATCATGGTGCAGCGCTGGAGCGTTTCGGCTTTCACTTGCAGGACAAACTGGGGCGTTTCCCGTTTATGAAAATTGTCGGGCATGTGGTGAATATCCGCAGTAACGGCATTCTGGATTTACGTTATGGCAGCGTGCGCGATGATGACTGGGAACACAATGAAGCGCGAATTGGTGAAATTGATGATAACCGCAAACCGGCGCCGTTTCCCTCGCATATCAATGCCTTTTTGGTGGCCGGCACCATTGAATATGAAAACAAGCGCAACCGCACCCGCAAAGTGATTGGCGATTATCTGGTCAGTGTCAAAAGTGCGCTGGGTGAACATCCGAACCCGCGTTTTCAGCTCAAACTGCCAGAATCGCATAAGGCGGTATTTTATGGTCTAAATCATATGGAAATTCAGTACCATTCCAGCGTGGCCGAGCAGATTGTGAAATGGTTTTATCCTGAAAATGATGACCGGGTCAATGAACAGGTACGTGAATATATTGTCAATTTAGAAAGTATTGAAGGCATTGCCCTGACTTAAAAATTGATGCGCTACAATTAAAACAGGAGGGTCATCGCCCTCCTGTTTGTTATTGATCTGGAGACAATATTATTTCTTTTTTACCGGCTTGGTTTTGGCCGCAGTATAGGGATAGGTACGGATTAACTGCCAGATACTAATAATCGTTAGCACAATAAAGAACACTAACGACCAGACCGGCAAGGATTGGCCCAGAAAAGTCCAGTCAATCACTGCACATTCACCAGACCCAGATAGCACCTGTTGCAGTACGGCTTTCATTGGCAAGGCATCAACCAGATAATCCAGTCCCGGGCCACAGCTTGGCACCTGATCTGGCGGCAGGTTTTGCAGCCAGACATGCCGCGCGGCAACACCGGCCGACCATAAAATGCTTAAGCTGCCCAAAAAGGCATACAGCCGTTTAAACGCCCCCGAAAGCGGGTTGTGGAGCAGCGCGATCAGGGAAATGATTCCCAGGCCAATCAGGCCGACACGCTGGAAAACACATAATGGACACGGCGCCAGACCTTGCACATGCTCAAGATACAGGGCGAAGGCCATCCCCACCACACTGGCACAAAACAAAACACCACTCACGAAGCGATAACTCCATTGCATGGTCAATCCTCTTTCTATTTTTATCGGTACTGAGTCAGGAACTGCTCAAAACTCAAGGTCTGTTCCTGCTCAAGTTGCTGTTGTTGTTGCAATGATTGCTGGGCCATTTCTTCAAAATAGGCCAGCGTTTCCGGGCTTAATACATGCGCCTGATAGACGTCGGCATGTTGCTGCGCCATATGGCTGCCAAAGTTCCAGGTGCCGCCCTGATGTAAGGTATCCTCAATCACCTGCGCGGATAGCGTCGCATCGACTTCATCAATCCGGCCGAGCATGGTCGCCAGACCCTGACTATATAGCGTTGTGGCATAGGCCTGATCCAGCAGTTCAGCCAAAGGCTGCATGGCCTGAACATGACTACGGCTCCAGTCTTCAATTGGATAGGACTGGCCATCTGCCAAAATGGTGGCATTTGGCGCACGGCCACGATTCACGACTTCGGCCTGATTGCGCTCAATAATGTCCTGTTCATCATCCAATAACGCCGGGCTGTCTTTCAGCAGACAGTACAGCGCCAGCACTTCCAGGAAGCCGGCGGTGTGTTCATCAATCCCGATCGGGCTATATGGATTGACATCGACCGCGCGTAACTCCACATAGCCAACACCCCGATTGGCCAGCGCCTGCGATGGGGTTTCACCCGCCTGCGGCACCTGTTTTGGACGCACCAGACTGTAGTATTCGTTTTCAATTTGCAGCACGTGATCATTGATCTGAATCGGCTCACCCTGTGCATCATTCAGACCCAAACGGCTAAATGGCTGATACGGGGTTTTGACGGCTTTTTGCAGACCCTCTAAATAACCACTCAGGTTGTTATAGTGAATCCCGAGCTGTTTTTGCGCCGAATTCTGATAGCCAAAACGGCCCATGCGCAAGGCGGTGGCATACGGCAGGAACAGCGTGCCGCGTACCAGTGGCAGCAAATGATGTTCACGGCCGGTCATAAAACACTGACACACCGATGGACTGGCACCGACCACCAGCATCACCAGTGGGGTCAGGCGAATAAAATTACGGATTAAACCGAAATAGCGATGGCTGCGATAATCCTGCAGGCTCAGATTTTTGAGTGCCTCATCGCTTTCTTGTTGTTGCAGCGCTTCAAATAAGGCATCCGGGAAAGACAGATTATAATGCACCCCGGAAATGGTCTGCATCCGGCGTCCATAGCGTACCCCTAAACCATGACGGTATAAGGTCTTGAAACGGCCAATATTGGAGCTGCCATATTGCGCCAGCGGAATGCGTTCTTCGGCATCATCCAGCATACACGGCATTGACAGCGGCCAGAGTTTTTCTTCATGTTCCAGCTGACGATACACCACGGCATGAATATCGCTTAAATAATTCAGTGCACCCGGAATACTGTCCTGCGGCGGAGTAATAAACTCCATTAATGCTTCGGAATAATCGGTGGTGATATGCGGATGAGTCAGTGCCGAACCCAAGCCCTTCGGATGGGCTGCCTGAGAGAGAAATCCATTGCTTTGCATACGCAGGCTTTCACGCTCAATACCGCGCAACATGCCGCGCAGTAGCGAAGAATCCACCCAAGTCGTTAAAGTATCTTGAGAGGTCGATTCGGGTTGACTCATTACAATCTCGCTTATCGCAAAAAACTACTAAAGAAAATCATCGGTTTATATCAGTATAACGCGATTTAGTGCCGGCACATTACATCCTGTATAGTTTTCAAACAAACCCACAACTTTATTTTTGGCAATTTTTTATCACAAAGTTGCTCTATAAGACATGTGAAATTTGTGATTTTATTATCCTATACCGCAGCGACTTCATAAAACATATGAATTATCAAGATATTTTGGATTTCTGGTTTGATGCAGCCCACCGCCCGCAGTGGTTTGCCAAAAGTGATGACTTTGACCGGCTGATTGCGGAGCGCTTTCAGGCCACGCATACGGCGGCCAGTCAGGCCGAGCTGTGGTCGTGGCGCAGCAGTGCCGAAGGACGGCTGGCCGAAATCATTGTACTGGATCAGTTTTCACGTAATTTATACCGCAATTCTCCGCGTGCATTTGCGCAGGATGCACTGGCGCTGGCTTTGGCTCAGGAAGCCATCAGCCTGAAACTGGATCAGCAGCTGAGTCCGGAGCAGCGCAGTTTTTTATACATGCCATTTATGCACAGTGAATCGCAGATAATCCATGAATTTGCTCTGAAACTGTTTCAACGGCTGGGCAACCCTGAAAATCTGAATTTTGAAAAGCAACATAAAGTGATCATTGAGCGCTTTGGCCGTTATCCACATCGCAATCAAATATTGGGACGCCAATCAAGCGCAGAAGAATTGGAGTTCCTGACCCAACCGAACAGCAGTTTTTAATTAAAACGCGGTTCATTCTCCCCTTGCAGTATCTTCACAGGAGAACAGCATGAAACATCTAATTCTTGGTTTAGGCCTCGGGCTCAGTCTGCTGCTGGGCGGCTGTGCCACCACACCATCCAAGCCGCTGACCTTTGACCAGCTGGGTCAATATTCGGTGACGCCGCTGAACAGCCAGACCTATCGCATCAGTTTTCAGGCCCGTCCCAACATGAGCTTTGGCACCGCCGAAGAAATTACCCTGGTCAAAGCTGCGCAAACCACGCTGCAACAGGGCCATACCTTCTTTAAAGTGCTGGATGATCCAAGTAACCGCAGCCAGCAGCCACCGCGTCAGGCTGTGGTCTATCCGGCACCGAGCTTTTATCCTTATGGCTATTATCGTCGCCATCCGGCTTTCTGGCCTGACCCATTTTATGACTACCCGCAGGTCATTAATGTTGACCCGATTCAGGTTTCCTATACGATTCAATGTTATAAAGATCAAAAAAGCGCCCCAAGTGATGCCTTTGATGCCCGCCTGATCTTGCAGTCACTGGGTGGAAAATACGGGCTCAGTCCAGGCGGTCAGGTGTTACAGCCACCGGTAGCCACTTCAAACTAGGGAAACATGCATGCAGACAGCGCCAGCACCGACTTCTCCAAACCTGCAACGCAGCAAGCGTTTTGCCACCATGGCCCTGATCACGGCCGTGCTGGCCTGGATCTGTTTAATGGTGCTGGCCAAACTGCTGCCTGACTATATCTGGCTGATTCATATTCTGATGCTGTCAGCTGAAGCTGGCGTGGTCGGCGGGCTGGCTGACTGGTATGCGATTACTGTGCTGTTTCGTAATCCCTTTGGCCGGCTGCCCATTCCCAAGTTTCTGCGGGACCATACTGAAATTATTCCGCGCAACAAAGACCGTATTGCCGAATCGATGGGACGTTTTGTTCAGGAAAATTTCCTGTCACCGCAAATTGTACAGCGCAGCCTGCACAATACCGATGTATCGCTGGCCGTGGGTAAATGGCTGGCCAATCCACAGAACAACCAGCAGGTCAGCCAGCTGATTCAACAGACCGTACCGAAGATTTTTGAATTTGTCGGGCAGGAACAGATTGGCCGCTTTATCCAGAACAACAGCGTGCAATGGGTCAAAAATACTGACATTAATTATCTGGCCAGTGAAATGCTGCGCGCAGTGCTGGAAAATGATTTCCATCAGGATGTGCTGCAACGCGGGCTGGATCTGGCGCATGACTGGATGCTGCAACATCCGGAAGAAACCCGCGAGCTGACCCGCACCCTGTTTAAAGAACTGGGCGTGTGGCGTCTGGCCAGAGGTGCCAGCTGGATTGGTATTGATGTACAGCAGCGCACCATCGACTCTTTACTGGAACGGGTCGATTCGATGCTGGCCGATCCCGATCATCCGTGGCGACAAAAAGTGGAAGATATGGCGCATCAGCTGATGCAACAGCTGGCCGATCAGGACAGTGCCGCCAGCCAACGCCTGAACCAGACCAAAAATGCCCTGCTGGACAGTCCGCAAGTGCTGAATTTTATTAGTGGTGCAGTGGTGATTTTGTGTGATGCAATCCGGGCAGATCTGGAAAAACCCGATTCCGGTATTGCGGAAAACCTGCGCGTGGCCATTCAGCAGGTCGGTGAGAACATTATCAGTAACGGCGCCGTACGCCAGTTGCTGAATGACAAAATGAGCGGCATCGCCGTCAATCTCTCTGACCAGTACAGTGAAAAAGTGATCCGTTTTATTAGTGAGCGGATTCATGAATGGGATTCACGCGAGATGATTGGCAAAATTGAAAACGAAGTCGGCGGCGACCTGCATATGATCCGGGTCAATGGCGTGGTGGTGGGGGCCTTTATTGGTCTGGCACTGGGGATTATCCGGGCGCTGGTCGAATTGATTTAATTCAGTTTTTTTCGCTCACCGCTTCAATTGCTGGCGGATGGCGGCTTATCATGCGATGTGCATACACAATAACGGTAGTCAATGGTCATGCTTGAACTTCAATCTAAACTTCCTGCGCTTGGTGTGACCATTTTTAGTGTCATGACCACCCTGGCTCAGCGCCTGAATGCCCTGAATGTGTCACAGGGTTTCCCCGATTTTCCGGCCCCACCGGCCCTGCTGGAGGCCCTGTGTCAGGCGACATTAGAGGGCCAGAACCAGTATCCACCCGGCGATGGGCTGTTATTGCTCAGAGAACAGCTGGCCACGCAAAAGCAGCAACAGACTGGCCGTTCGTTTGATCCTCACACCGAAATCAGTATTACCGCCGGCGCGACCATTGCCATTTTCTGTGCCATTCAGGCGGTGGTGCAGGCCGGAGATGAAGTGATTATTTTTGATCCCAGCTATGACAGTTATGCTCCCACCGTGCAACTGGCTGGCGGGAAAGCTATCCATCTGGCCTTGCAGCCGCCCCATTTTCAGGTCGACTGGAATCAGGTCAAAGATGCCATTCATGATCGTACCCGTATGATCATCGTCAATACTCCGCATAACCCGAGCGGTACGCTGTGGTCAGCCGAGGACTGGCATACCCTGATTGAGCTGATTCAGGATCGCAATATTGTCGTACTGTCCGATGAGGTCTATGAACATCTGGTCTATGATAGCCAGCAGCATTATTCAGCGCTTGATTTTCCAGCTCTGCACGAGCGCAGTTTTGTGATTGGTTCTTTTGGTAAAACCTTTCATGTCACCGGCTGGAAAACCGGTTATTGCATGGCCTCACCGGCTTTGATGCAGCTGTTCCGGCAGGTTTATCAGTTTGCCAATTTCTGTGGTGTGACCCCGGTGCAAGTCGCACTGGCACAATTTATGCAACAGCATCCGGAACATATTGCTGAACTGGCCGCGTTCTATCAGGCCAAACGTGACCGCTTTCAGGCCGGTATCCAGCACTCCCGTTTTCAGTGGATTCCCGCGCAAGGCACCTATTTCCAGAATCTGGACTATCGCGCCATCCGCCCGGATTTAAATGATCTACAGATGTGCCAGTATCTGGCCGAGCAGCACAAGATTGTCACAATTCCGATTTCTGCTTTTTATCAAACCCCGCCGGATGATTTACGCCTGATTCGGGTCTGTTTTGCCAAAAAAGATGAGACGCTGGATCGGGCCGCAGAGATTTTCTCGGCCTGTTAACATGAGTCAATAAGATCAGCTAAGTTACGCAATTGCTAAGGCTTTTTGCTACAGGCTCATGCTAGGGTAAAGCCATTCATGCACACGATCATAAACCGGTTACAGGATTGCTCATGCCGCAGCATCAACCTTTGGTGAATCAACACAAGCTCTGGAAAACCTTCCTGATTTTCCTGCTGCCGCTGATTGCCACCAATATTCTGCAAAACCTGTCTGGCACCATCAACACTGTCTTTGTTGGCCAGATGATGGGTGTCGATGCCATTGCAGCGGTGGCGGTATTCTTCCCGATTCTGTTCTGTTTGATGGCCTTTGTGATCGGGCTGTCAGCCGGTTCAACCGTGCTGGTCGGGCAGGCCTGGGGCGCGCAGAATATTGAAAAAGTACGCTGTGTGGTCGGCTCGACCCTGTTTATGACCCTGATTGGCGGCACCATCATTGCCATTTTAGGCGTGATTTTCGCCAAATCCATTCTGCTGGCGCTCGGTACCGATCCGCAGGTGATGCATCTGTCGTTGCCCTATGTGCAATGGATGCTGGCCGGTAGCCCGCTGCTGTTTGTCTATATTATTTACACCTCCATTTTACGCGGCGTGGGCGACAGTATTACCCCCTTAATTGCCTTAGGCATGACCAGCCTGATCGGGCTGTTTATTACCCCGGTGCTGATTGCCGGCTATTTTGGTTTTCCGCGTCTGGGGATTATTGCCCCGGCTATCGCCACCATTATTGGTTATCTGGCGGTGCTGATTTTTCTGGCGGTGTATCTGAACAAGAAAAACCATCCGCTACGACCGGATTGGCAATTGCTGAAAAATATTCGCCATCAACCGATCTTGAGCAAGATTATTTTACGTTTGGGCATTCCGACCGGCATTCAGATGGTCACCACGTCGGTGGCCGGTCTGGTAATTGTCGGGCTGGTCAACCGTTATGGCGCTGAAGCCACAGCGGCTTATGGTGCGGTGAATCAGGTGCTGAACTATATTCAGTTTCCGGCGCTGTCGATTGCCATTGCCGCCTCTATTTTTGGTGCGCAGGCGATTGGGGCTGGCAAGTCCGATTTACTGGCCAAAGTCACCCGTACTGCTTTGGGCATGAACCTGATGATTACCGGGATGCTGGTGGTACTGGCCTATTTATTCTCGAAATATTTAATGGCGCTGTTTATTACCGACCCGCAGGTGGTCGAGCTGGGCCAGCAGCTGCTGTTTATTGTATTGTGGTCAATTTTGTTCTTTGGGGCCAGTGCCATTTTCGCTTCGATTATGCGCGCCAGCGGGACTGTCACGGTGCCAATGATTATTAATGTGCTGGCAATTTTGCTGATTGAAGTGCCGTGTGCCTATCTGTTTAGTCAGTGGTGGGGATTACAAGGCATCTGGTATGCCTATGCGCTGGCCTTTGTCAGTCTGTGTATTTTACAGGGTCTGTATTATCAGTTTGTCTGGAAGAAAAAGACTATTGAGGTGTTAATTTGACGGCAGGAGATAGCGCCTGATTAATTTCCTGAATCACCGCTTGCGCTAATTGCGAAGATAATTGAATACCCTGAATCTCAGCGCCAATACGGCCATTAATCGGTTTGACCTGAATATGTTGATAGTCATAGCTCATATTAAATTTCCTTCATTTCTCTTTTGATGTTTTTAAAGGTTTCCACTCGGGATGAGCTGATGATGTCAAAACGGCTTATTCAAATCTGTCAAAAACTTGACAGTTTTATTCTGAATTTCAGATAAATAAAAAATGAAATATGCTGAACAGCCACAAAAAAGCCCGCTTAACGCAGGCTTCTTTAAAATACAGTTTATTTACGGCCTTTGCCCAGCTGGGTCGCCACCGCCATCACCCGCTGATAGCCACTTGGGACAATCCGCTGAATTAAATCAATAGCTTTGGCATCATTGCCAATCAATAAACGGCGTTTATCTTTTAAAACCGCATCCAGAATATCGCGTGCCGCATGCTCTGCCGGATAACGCAATAATTTATTGAAAGAGCGTATCGACTTTTCTGAGTTCATGCCCAGACTGCTGAGGCTGTCATTCATTTTCGCGGCGTTGGCAATATTGGTCCTAATCCCGCCCGGATGCACACACAGCGCACTCACGCCACAGTTCTGGATATCCAGTTCCTGACGCAACGACTCGGTATAACCACGTACCGCAAACTTGGTCGCGTTATAGGCCGATTGGGTTGGCTGCGCAGTAATCCCGAACAGGCTGGAAATATTGACAATATGGCCATCACCAGTCTGTTTGATATATGGTAAAAATTCTTTGGTGCCATGCACCACGCCCCAGAAATTAATCCCGACAATCCACTCCAGGTCTTCATAAGAGGCACCTTCAACGGTCGATCCTAAGGCCACCCCGGCATTGTTAAAAATCATATTGACCGAGCCATGATCCTGTACGGTCTGTTCAGCCCAGTGCTTCATGGCCGCCCGATCTGCCACATCCACCTGCGCCGTGGTCACTCGCACGTTATAATCACTCAGCAAGGCTTTGGTTTTAGCCAAACCTTCTTCATTAACATCACTTAAAGACAGATGACAGCCCTGCTGGGCCAATAATACGGCCAGCTGCTGGCCAATGCCTGAACCTGCTCCGGTAATCGCCGCGACTTTATTTTTAAAATTTTTCATTCCGCTTCCTTTTTATGGATGGTCTTGCTGCGTCCCTCAGGCACGGCAGCGCACTTCAATTTCACCACTCAAATATAATTTTGACAATAATCATTGTCAACACAAAAGCCTGCAGATTTCTGTCTGCTGCGTTCAAATCTGAGTGCCAAACTTCGCACTTAGCGCAAAATCTTGTTAATCTATAGCAATATAGGATGTGAACTGGCCTTTTTACTATGACCGAAGCACAACACCCCGCTCCCCAAAATGCGCAGAATACCCAAAATAAAGAGCGCCAATTTAAAGGATTATCGCTGAGCGAGCGCAAACAGCTACGCCGGGAAAAACTGATTGAAGCCGGCCTGCACGCCTATGGTACGCATGGTTTTTTTGCGGTCACGGTGAAAGATATTTGTACCGAGGCCAAACTCACCGAGCGCTATTTCTACGAATCCTTCAAAAAAAGTGAAGACCTGTTCCAGACCATTTTTTTACAGCTGATTGATGCACTGCAACACAATGTGATGCAGGCCATCATGCAGGCCTCGACCAATCCGCAAAAAATGATTGAAGCCGGTTTAACTGCCCTGCTGACTACGCTCAAAGACAACCCACAGATGGCACGGATTATTTATATTGATGCCATGCTGGTACAGGAACTGCATAATCAGGCCACCATTCAGGAAAGCATGGCGCGCTTTGACCGCATGATTCAGGCCTTTGTCATGCTAATGATGCCAAACCTGCAGCATTCAGAACGCGAACTGTCATTAATTGCCAGCGGCCTGAACGGTTATGTCACCCAAATTGCCATCCGCTGGGTCATGAGCGGCTTTAAGCAGTCAATGGATGAAGTGCTCAGCGCCTGTAGCGTGGTGTTCATTTCCCTGCTCGAACATTTTTCCGAAGCGGAGCCAGAAAGTAGCAAAAAAGCCTGAATCCCTGTCATCAAACTGCAAGAAAAATTAAATATTTGAATCTTTTATTTAAATTTTTTTAAATGAATTCTGGATTCAGCCCATTCTGTACAAAAAATTGTCACAAAACATTGCGAAAATAGCGCTACCTGCCCTTTCTGCAATGATACTGTCATAATTAATCTTTGTAATAAGCCTGTCATAAATATAAACGGTTCACCGTTCACTTATAGGGTATTGCGTTGTGAAAGATGACTACATTTTAATTGTCGATGATGAACTTCCAATCCGAGAGATGATTCATACCTCACTGGATATGGCCGGCTTTCATTGCTTACAGGCCGAAGATGCCAAACAGGCGCATCAGATGATCGTCGATCAACGCCCGGCACTGATTTTGCTGGACTGGATGATGCCTGGCGGCGTCAGCGGTGTTGATTTATGTCGTCGTTTAAAACGTGATGAAAACCTGGCGGAAATTCCGGTGATCATGCTGACTGCACGCGGTGAAGAAGACCACAAGGTTCAGGGTCTGGATGCCGGTGCCGACGACTACATGACCAAACCGTTTTCTACCCGTGAGCTGGTATCACGCATCAAAGCCGTACTGCGCCGTGCCAATGCCCTGAATGGTGAAAAAACCATTGATGCCAACGGCCTGATTCTAGATCCGGTCAGCCAGCGCGTCAGCTTTGGCGACAACATTCTGGACATGGGTCCAACCGAATATCGTCTTTTGGCCTTCTTTATGACGCATCCGGAACGTGCCTATACCCGTGCACAACTACTTGACCAGGTCTGGGGTGGCAACGTATATATTGAGGATCGTACCATTGATGTGCATATTCGTCGTTTACGCAAGGTGCTGGAGCCATTTGGCGCAGACCGCTTTGTACAAACGGTTCGTGGCACTGGATACCGTTTCTCAACCCGTGCGGATGTCGCCTTAGGTTAATCGCTTTTTATGTATGAACCATACCCTGTCCCCGAACTGGCCCGTGACCACAAGAATGTCCGTTACAGCAGTTTGTGGACTTTTGCCAAACAAGATCTCCGTTTACTGATCTTTTTTTTAGTAATTGCAGGTTTTATTGGTCTCGGGATCGAACAGTTCTGGATCTGTATTTTTATTGGCTTTCTGGCGTTTTTCGCCACCCAAATGCGCTCCCTCTATCTGGTCAATGACTGGATTGCCAACCGTCCCTATGATGTCCCCCCCAATTTGCATGGCATTTGGGGGGCTTTATTATTTAATGTCTACCGCTCGCAGCGTCAGGAACGTATTGTCCAGGCCGAAATGGTCGGGCTGATTGACCGCGCTCAGTCGTCACTAGTGGCCCTGGCCGAAGCGGTAGTGCTGATTGATGATAACCATCAGATCGAATGGTGGAACCCGGCAGCAGAGCGCCTGCTCGGCATTCAGCCACTGGATCGTGGTCGCAATATTTTAACCATTTTGCGCCAACCGGCATTTATTGAATATTTTCATCATATTGATCAGGCACCAGATGGCTTGAAAATCAAATCGACCGTGCTGGATGAACACTATGTGCAGGTCAAAATGACCCGCTTTGGTGGCGAAAGCCGCCTACTGGTGGCACATGACATGACCCGGATGCACAATCTGGAACAGATGCGCAAAGACTTTGTCGACAATATCTCGCACGAATTACGCACCCCGCTGACCGTACTGAGTGGCTATATTGAAACCTTTACCGACCAGGAAGACATGAATCCGCGCTGGAAACGTGCCTTTGAACAGATGCAGTCGCAGACCCGGCGTATGAATGCGCTGGTCAATGACCTGCTGCTGCTGTCGCGTCTGGAAAATGAAAAAACCATTGCCAAAAACCAGATTATTGACATGCCAAGTTTGATGAACCAGCTGTTTGATGATGCGCATGCCTACAATATTGATTATGGCCATACCCTAAATCTGGATATCGACAGTCATTGCGACCTGATTGGCTCCGATATGGAACTGGCCAGTGCCTTTAGCAATTTAATTACCAACGCCATCAAATACACCCCGAAAGGCGGCACCATTACCATTGGCTGGCATGATGATGGCGAGCATGGCTATTTTAGCGTGCAGGACACCGGCATCGGCATTGATCCGAAACACCTGCCGCGTCTAACCGAACGTTTTTATCGGGTAGATAGCGCGCGTAGCCGTCAGACCGGCGGTACCGGTTTAGGGCTGGCCATCGTCAAGCATGTCTTGATGCAGCACAATGCCCATTTAGAAGTCGAGTCCAAAGAAAATAGCGGCTCAACCTTTAAGGCCGTCTTTCCCAAAGAACGGCTGTATAGCCTTTAAACCGAATACCCATAAAAATGCCCGGATTAATCCGGGCATTTTTCATTTCAATACAAACAGCTTAAAGGCGATGACCCATGGCTTTGCCCATTTCCACCAGAGAATTGGCCTGATACTGTGCATCCCACTGCATTTTATCCTGTTCAAATAAAATCACTGCGGTAGAACCGAGATAAAAACGGCCTAATTCGGCGCCTTTTTCCAGGAACAGGTCATGCTGGTTCAGCTCCAAACGGCCCGATGGTTTGACCTTGCCGGTGGCAACCGTTTCAATACCGGCCACAATCATGGCACCCACCAGCACCACCGCCATCCGGCCCATCTCGGTATCAAACAGGCAGACCATGCGTTCATTACGGGCAAACAGTCCCGGAATATGTTCTGCCGTGGTCTGGTTCACTGAAAACAGCTCGCCCGGTACATACAGAGTTTCAGTTAAGGTACCGGCAAATGGCATATGCACCCGGTGATAATCCCGCGGTGATAAATACACGGTGGCAAACTGGCCATTTTTAAATGGCTCGGCCAGCTGCGGATCGGCAATCAGGTTTTCAACCGTAAAATTCTGGCCTTTGGCCTGAAAAATTGCACCATCTTCAATTTTACCCAGCTGGGAAATCGCGCCATCAGCCGGAGAAACAATGCTGTTCGGATCGGCATCGACCACACGCACCCCATCTTTTAAGGCACGGGTAAAGAATTCATTAAAGGATTTGAATTTCAGGGCATTGCCTTGCTCGGCAATCGACATATCAATTCCGTACTGCATTTTAAATGCCTGAATTACTGCATTTTTCACCATCGGGTGTTCACTGGCAGCAATTTTACCCACCACACGAGACAACTGGTGCTGGGGTACCACGCGCTGGGCCTGAATAAATAATTGTTTTTTTAAACGAGATGTGAGGCTCAAGACGGCAACTCTCCGGTAATGATAGGACTGTCGAGGCGATTGCCCCATTCACTCCACGCACCTGCATACGCCCGGATTGGCCAACCCAGTAAACGGCCCAGAATATAGGCCAGACCGGAACGATGATGAGACTGGCAGTACACCACCACCGGTTGGCTTAAATCAAAGCCAAGTTGTTCCAGACGTTGCTGCGTGCGTTCTAGCGGATGCAATTTTAAATGATTTTCGCGGTCAAGGGCAGTACTCCACTCGAAATGTCGGGCGCCCGGCATGTGACCGCCGCGTCGCGCCGCCAGTCGCTGTCCGCTATATTCTTCTGCAGTGCGGCAATCCCAGAGTTGCAGTTCAGCACTTTGTACCTGCTCTAATAACGCATCATATTGAATTTGATACTGATCATTCAGCTGTACCGGCACCAAATGCTCAACCGGCGCAAAGCTCGGCAGCTCCGACGAGGTCGGCAGACCGGCCGCCAGCCAGGCATGAATCCCACCATTGAGCAGGCTAGTATTTTCAAAACCTAAACAATGTAAATTCCACAGCAAACGCCCGGCCCAGGCTCCGCCTTCATCGTCATAGGCCACCACATGATGCTCAGGGGAAATATTTAAATAGCGGATCAGTTCTTCCAGGCCGTCCTGCTCCGGCAATAAACCCGAAGCATACTCTTCCTGACGCAGCAATAGTTTTGGCTTTACATGTAGCGCATGTGGAATATGCAGCTGTTCATAGACCGAGTTGCGGCTTAAATCGACAATACGTAATTTTTCACTGCCTAAATAGGGCACCAGGTCTTCGGCTTCAATCAACAGACCGAAATTGATCATGGCATCATTCATCGTGGTTGTATGTTTTATCACTATCCTTGTCCCTGATGTTAGCACAAGTCATTTTTAGGATTATCCTGAATTTCTGCATTCCTTGCGCAGAAAAATGGATAGAGGTCAACCCGCCATCAGGGAGAGGACGAGGTCCAGCCTTTGTACTGGACCTGGCCTGTATTTTTGCTTATTCCTGAATATCAAACACCTGACGCAAATAAGCGAGGAAGGTGTCGTTGTCGGTCATGGTTTTGCCCGGACTGTCGGAAATTTTGGCCACCGACTGACGGTTACATTCCACCAGCTTTAACACAATATTCAGCGGAGTTTGTCCCATATCATTGGTTAGGTTGGTGCCAATCCCGAAACTGACCTGAAAGCGGTCTTTAAAGTAGTTGTGTAGCGCCCAGGCTTTTTCCAAGGTCAGGCCATCACTAAAGGTCAGCATCTTGGTTTTGCTGTCAATTTTCAGCTTTTTATAATGGGCATAGGCTTTGTCGCCCCAGCTATACGGGTCACCACTGTCATGGCGCAGGCCATCAAACAGTTTGGCAAAATACAGGTCAAAATCACGCAGGAAGGCATCCATCCCGACCACATCGGTCAGGGCAATCCCCAAGTCACCCCGATATTCCTGTACCCAGGTTTCCAGCGCCGCTTTCTGGAAGTCACGTAAACGCACATCCAGCGCCTGAAAGGCCTGTAAAAATTCATGCGCCATGGTGCCAATTGGAGTAATGCCAAGCTGTTTGGCCAGCAGCACATTGCTGGTGCCGCGGAATACACCCGGCGCGGCGGCATTAATCTGCTGCACCACATGCTTTTGCCAGGCAAAGCTGTAACGGCGGCGTGTACCAAAATCCGAAACCAGAAATGGCGGATCTTCCGGATTCTGCTCGGCGGCATATTGCTGCACCAAGGCCACTTTGGCCTGTAGACGGCGTTCACCTTCGGCCAGCACCTCGTCACTGCGAATACGGCTGAAATACAGCTCATTGACAATGGCCAGCACAAAAATCTCGAACATCATGGCCTGAACCATCGGGCCTTCTACCACAATATCCAGACGCCCTTCACTGTCGATGCCGGCACGAATAAAACGGCGCTTGAGCTGGAACAGTTCCAGATAATCGACAAAGTCGCTTTTGATAAAGCGTAAACTGCGCAAATACTGCAGTTCATCTTCGCTAAATTTCAGGCGGCACAAATGATCCAGCTGTGCATTTAAATCATCCAGAATATCCGCCAGTGGATAGACCGTATCTTCCAGATTACGGCAGCGGAAATGATAGACACTGTGGGTTTGCGGGAATTTATGTAAGACCACCTGTAGCATGGTAAATTTGTACAAGTCGGTATCAAGCAAAGAGTGGATGATTGGTGCCATAAGAGTTCGTTTTTGCTGTACTCCTTGCATTAAAGCATAATTTTTACAGCGATATTTAACCTTTTGTATCGACCATTGGGTAAGAACCTGGCGCTCGGCTAGTCCTCACTCAGCTTCTGAAATTGCTGCTGTTGGCCAAATACCCGGGCAAATTCTTCGGCAGTCAGCTGGCCAGTCTGGACCGCGTGAGCATCACAATCGACCTGACGTAACTGCCGGGCAATACCCCACTCGGCTTTTACAATGGCTGCCATTAGCGCGGTATGACCTTTCTGGTCACGTGCACAGCGGTCGGCGCCATAGGCCAGCAAGGTGCTGACAATTGGCTGATGGCCATAATACGTCGCCATCATTAATGGCGTAAAACCGGCCGAATTACGGACATCGACCGGAAAACCGTGCTGTAAAAATTCCTGAATCACGTCATGCTGGCCACTGCGGGCAGCCGCAAAAAACAGATCAATCAGCTCTTGTGCGGCAGATGATGCTACGGTTTGGCTTGTGGCCGAGAATGAATCTGCTTGTGCCCAGGCTGGTGCTGCGCCTACTCCCAGGCTGAACAGTCCGGCACAGAGCATGGTGAAAATACGCATCTTGCTACTCCTGTCTGAATCGGCAAAATAAAGAGGTGCCTGTAAAACTCCCCCTAGGGTGCAGGAAAGGTTTGGAGTTTTACAGGACTTTTCGGAGGTGATGCGCTATACCCTAGTCACCAGTTCCTCAAGACCAATCGAGATTAGTCTTTTAATTTTGCAGCTTTAGCTTTAACCGTCGCCAGGTTACCGTTCACCGCTTTGGTCATACGGGTACCGTAGTCTGCATCTGCCTTGTAGAAATAAGACAACATGATGTGCTTGGTTTCTGAATCTTTCACTGCACCTAAGTCAGCAGCCAAGTTCATGATCAGGTCATCTTTCTCTTTAGCTGTGTATGAACGGTACAGCTCACCTGCCTGCTTGAAGTTCTGCTCTTTCACGCCAATTTGCTGTACATGACCAGATAATGGTGTTTGTACCGCACGTGCTTTTTCAGTGGCAGCTTTTGGCTCTTTACGGCTTGGCTCATAGTTCACATCTGAGTCACGCTCAGATACATTCATGTAGCCATCCTGGTTATTGTTGTTCACATTTACCACTGGACGGTTGACTGGAATCTGCTGATGATTTGCACCCAGACGGTACATTTGTGTATCTGAATAAGAGAAGATACGGCCTTGTAACAGACGGTCTTCTGATGGCTCGATACCTGGAACCAGGTTACCTGGCGCAAATGCTGACTGTTCAGTTTCATTGAAGAAGTTCTTCGGCATACGGTTCAGGGTCAAGGTACCGACTTTAGTTTCTGGAACCAGCTCAGTTGGCCAGATTTTAGTTGGATCTAGCGGATCGAAATCAAACTTGCCCAGGTCTTTAGGATCAAGCACCTGAATATACAGATCCCATTTCGGGAAGTTACCTGCATAGATGTTGTTATAAAGATCATTGGTCAAATGGTTGAAATCTTTACCTTGCTGCTCAGCCGCTTCTTTCACGTTCAAGCCCTTCACGCCTTGTTTAGAACGGAAGTTGAATTTCACGTACTTGTATTCGCCTTTGTCGTTATACAGTTTGTAAGCGTGAACCCCAAAACCGTCCTGTTCGCGGTAGCTGGTTGGAACACCTTGCTTGCCGTATACATAGGTCAGCATGTTGGTTGCCCATGGCTGGCTCGACAAGAAATCAAACACACGGTTGGCATCTTGTACGTTAGTCACCGGGCTTGGCTTCATGGCATGAATGAAGTCTGGGAATTTGATCGCATCACGGATAAAGAAGACCGGTGTCTGGTTACCGACCAAGTCCCAGTTACCTTCTTGTGTGTAGAACTTCACTGCGAAACCATGTGGGTCACGTAGGGTCTCTGGTGAGCCTTTACCATGAATTACGGTAGAGAAACGTAGGAAAACTGGAGTTTTAGTACCGGCTTTGAACAATGAAGCAAGGGTCAGATCAGATAGGTCTTTGGTTGCAACGAATTCACCATAGGCACCCGTACCACGCGCATGTACCACACGCTCAGGAATACGCTCACGACCAAAACGTTGTAATTTTTGAACTAATTGTACATCTTGAAGTAAAACGGAACCATTTGGACCAGCAGTGATCGAGTTCTGGTTATCCCCCACTGGCGCGCCGTTATCTTTAGTTAATGGGGCAGCTTGTGCGGCTGTGACAGTTGCAAGCATTGCAACCAGTAATGAACGCTTAAACATTTCTAAATCTCTCAATTTATTACCTTTCCTGCATGGGCTAAGATACTCGAGAGTAAAAAATAGATAAAACTGATAATTTTTATAAATTCAATCGTGTTTTTAGATTATTTAAAATATTATCAAATATAGTCAATAGATTAGAATACATTTTAAGCAGAGCTAATCTGCAGACTTGCTGCGGTTCTTGTACAATGCACATAATTTTCAGTTTTTGAGTCAAATATGCGCGCATTATTACAGCGAGTGCTAGAAGCCAAAGTCGTTGTTGAGGGTGAAACAACCGGAGAAATTCAGCACGGTATTCTGGTTTTTTTAGGTTTGGGCAAAGACGATAATCTGGACAAAGGCAAAAAGCTGATTGATAAAATCCTGAAATATCGCTTTTTTGATGATGAACAGGGCAAGATGGGCTGGAATGTCAGCCAGGCCGGCGGCGGTATTTTACTGGTATCGCAGTTTACCCTGATGGCCCAGACCCAGAAAGGTTTACGCCCTGACTTTGGCCCGGCGATGCCCCCCGCGCAAGCCAAAGAACTGTATGATCAGCTGGTGGACTATGCCAAAAGCCAGTTTGCACAGGTAGAAACCGGTATTTTTGCCGCCGATATGAAAGTGCATCTGGTCAATGACGGGCCGGTGACCTTTCAGCTGGAAATTGAATAAGCCAATGCTTGGTGCATAAAAAAGGTCTTCCACTGGAAGACCTTTTTCTTGGGCGTTTCGACGCAGCAATCAGATTGATTTACCAGTTTTCTGCTTAATAAACTGACGCGCCATTTTAATTTTTTCTTTGACCGGTTTCGGCAGCTTTGGTGGTACCAGTTTCGCCACCTGGTTAAACCAGACCAGCAGACCAAAATCACCTTCCATTTTAATGGTGCCATTTTGCATGCCGGTCATAAAGGCAGTCGGATCGCCTTTCATCAGGGTTTTCACGCCCTGCTCGCTGTCGGCGAACTGCAAAATAAAATCGGCTTTTTCAGCATCACCCGACACGGTATCAATGTCGCCATTATTGACAATAATCTGGCGGGCAAAACCGGTATCGGTACCAATCTGGATGCGGAACTGACGCTCATGAACCAACTCAATAAATTTAGGGCTGGTACGGGCTAGCTGCTTCATACGCAAAGCCAAACCTGTCACGAGCAAATCAAGCGGATCCGTGCTGACATCAACCAGAGGAAGTTTCACGACAGGAATTGAGGAAAGTTTCATGACGTCCGAGCCTATTGTAATTGTTGGGTTAGATTGCTTTTCATCCTACCATAAACAGCTGATTTTTCAGCAAGGCTTTGTATAACAATCATTATCGAAAGTAAAAAAAAATGTACATGACTGTACATTTTTTGGACGTCTTATCTGTATAGACTTAACGGCTGGAATACTGCTGCTGGTCATCTTCATACACTGGGGTATGTTCGATATAACGTCTTTTGGCCAATGCACGCTCTGCACGACGGTCTTCGCGTAGCAGAAGCAATGTCACAACAATCATCGCCAGGGTTAATGCAGACAGATAGCTGTAGGTCACAGGCAGTTCAAAAACAGTTTGTACGCTAAAACGGACCGTTTCCAAAATGCCCCAGAATGCCATACCGGCCAACATGAAGCTTAACCAACGACGATAAGGCGAAAAGAAAACAGCAATCAAAGCAGCCGCTACCAAGCTCAAGCCGACTATAGTTGCTAAATTCGCTGTTAACATAAAAACCTCCGTCCAAAAATGGATGTGGATCTTGTCGAGTCCCCATGCCATCTTCAATACTTGTAAATGAATGGCAAGGCCAATTTCAAATCTATGGAAGCATTATGAGTAGTTTTCTGGATAAAAAAAGACTTAAATTTTGACCACGCGACACACATTGTCGCAATATTATATTGTCATTACACTTTTTTAATTTTAAAGATTTCTGAAGATAAGGCTACTCCTTCTTTCGCGTGTCATTACAAAAAAACAACCTGCAAAACTGCCCTGAAAAATATTTTTTTCGATGTTTTTAAAGCAGATTTCGATTCAGTCAAAAAATGAACATTTGCCCTTGTTCACTGATTTTGCATAAAAAAAGCGCAGCCCTTATGCTGCGCTTGATTCAACCTGTGATGTGCTTAAGCCCGGTTCAGGTCTTTATCATGGACACCTAATAGATACAAAACACCATCCAAGCCAACGCTGGAAATCGCCTGATTGGCATTTTCACGTACCAGCGGTTTGGCACGGAAAGCAACCCCCAGACCGGCAATGGATAGCATTGGCAGGTCATTGGCACCATCACCTACCGCAATGGCCTGCTCCAGAGAAATACCCATTTTCTCGGCCAGTTCACGCAATAGCAGAGCTTTACGCGCACCATCCACAATATGGCCTTTCACTTCCCCGGTTACCACGCCATGCTCGACATCCAGAATATTGGCATGTACTTCATCAATCCCCAGCTTGTCCTGCAGATATTCGGCAAAGTACTGGAATCCACCCGATAGAATCGCAGTGCGATAGCCCAGGGCTTTTAAGGTCGAAATCAGACGCTCGGCGCCTTCAGTCACGGTTAAACGCTCGGCGATTTTTGGCAGAACCGACGCATCCAGACCTTTTAGCAAGGCCACACGGGCACGGAAACTTTGCTGAAAATCCAGCTCGCCCTGCATGGCGCGCTCGGTAATTTCAGCCACTTGTGCACCGACACCGGCTTCAATCGCCAGTTCGTCAATCACTTCCTGCTCAATTAAGGTTGAGTCCATGTCAAAGCAGACCAAACGACGGTTACGGCGATAAGCATTGTCTTCCTGTACCGCGACATCGACGCTTAGCGCGTTGGACAGGCTTAAACAGGCGGCACGCATGGCTGCGGCATCGAGCATCTGACCGCTTAAACCAAACTGCACACAGGCACGTTTTGGCCCCTGGCTGGAACCATCTGCTGCCGGACGGCCAGACAGACGGGTCACGGTCTCAATATTGAAACCCTGGCTGGATACAATTTGTGTTACTGCCTGCAGATGAGAGGCATTGAGTTCTGGCGCCAAAGCCGTCACGATGTAACGGGTACGGCCACCTTCATTGACCCATTGTTCATACTCTGTTGCAGAGATCGGTTTAAAGCGCACAGTTAAGCCAATATCATGTGCTAAAATCAGGATCTCTTTCATGGCTAATGCGGTAGCCGTCTGGTCATCTGATGAGACGACAATACCTAAAGTCAACTGGTTATGAATGACCGCCTGACCGACATCTAAGATTTGTAAGGAATGAGCGGACAGAACCTGCATTAATCGAGTAAACTGATTCGGTTGGTCAGGTCCTAAAAATGATATAAGAATGATTTCTCGCATGAATTGACTCGGGTCTGAGCTACAACTATTGTTAGAATCATAATCGAAATTAAGTAGAATTACTTTGGAAGTTTACGTTGAATGCGCCTAGACAAGGGCTATTTGCTAGCCTACTGACCATAAGTTTTGCCTTGCATACCTTTTTACTGGTACTGGCAACGACTCACCAGCTCAATGAAAATCGGGCCAGTCAAGGCCAGCTGATCACCAGCCAGCTGGTCACAGACAGCCTGTCCGAGCTGGAACCGGCCAATACCGTTTCACTGGCGCTTCTGGCCGATCGTTATGCCACCAACCCGAGTATTGCCTCAATTCGCATTCTGAATACCAACAATCAGGTGCTGGCCACCGGTGGCCTGGCCAAAACCCGTCAGGGTGAAGTCTTTGTACGCGATGCGCTGCAAAACGAAAAGAAAGTCGGCACCATTGAAGTGACCCTGGTCAAACCAAGTATTGGCGAAATTCTGCGTACCCAGTGGATGGCGATTCTCAGTTCGCTGTTTATTCATGCCCTGCTGTGGCTGGCCTATCGTGCGATTGCCCGTCCAAGCCGTTCAGAATATCTGGCGCGTATCAACAATGAATCGCGTCTGAAACACGAAATCCAGAATCTGACCCAGGCACTGGAGCAGGAAAAACACAATACCGCATTGGCGATTGCACAGGCGCAGCAACAGGCCAAAGCCGCACCAAAACTGAAAGAAAACAAACCGGCCCCGGTTGATCAGCATACAATTTCGTTAAACATCCAGTTCTATGATCCGAAACAGTTGATGGATACGGTCAACAAAACCGTTTCGGTGCCGTATTTTAATCTATGCCAGATTTTCCTGAACAAGAGCATCGAGCTGTGTGTGCAGCACTATAAACTTAGCCAGCAGGATATCACCACGGTACAACCATTCCATGAAGATGGCGCCACCTTAAGCATGTCGGCCGATAAACCGAATGCGGCACCGTGTCTGGCGATGATTGGCACCGTGTTCCAGCTGCTGTCTGAAGTGCTGTATAAACGCTACCGTGAAGAAAAACGCTTTGTGCTGCAAACCCGCAGTGCACTGTCCAGCCCGGTCGATGCCATGCAGCTGTCTTCGGTGCAGGCGGCAGAACGCTTGGTCAGCCAGCTGTCAGCTAAGGAAAATGCGGTGCATTTACCGCATGAATTACTGAAAACTCTGTCCGATCATTATGAACTGGTCAGTATGCCAAACCCGACCAATGTGCTGACCCGGCATGCCTATATGGTCAATGGCCTGGACAGTGAAGCGGCCGAACTGGCCCAGCAGTTAAGAACTGAAATTTTACGTGGCAAGCACTCTAAAGCGTCTTAAGACGCAGCAGCCGCTGTCGTCTGATCAAAATCCTGACCCGTGTCAGGATTTTTTGATAGAGGCTTAGAGTTTGAGGAGCTTTTTTTGCAGTAAATAGGCCTGTGCACTGTGCAGGGGCTGTTCCGGTTCCGGCTGCACTTTCTGCCAGTGGCCATCGGACTGCAATTCCCAGGCATTCTGGTTGTCATTTAAATAGCTGCGTAAACCATCTTCGACAATACATTTCTTGATCTTGCTGTCCAGAATCGGGAAACAGGTTTCAACCCGTGAGAACAGGTTACGTCCCATCCAGTCAGCGCTGGCACAGAACAGTTTTTTCTCGCCGCCATGTTCAAAATAATAGACGCGGGTATGTTCCAGGAAACGACCAACAATCGAACGCACCCGGATATTGTCTGACATGCCCGGCACTTGGGGAATCAGGCAGCAAATCGAACGGATAATCAGATCAACCTGCACCCCGGCCTGCGAGGCACGGTATAGCGCCGCAATCAGTTGTGGCTCGGTCAGGGCATTGACTTTAATCATGATCTGCGCGGCTTTGCCGGCCTGGGCAAATTCAATTTCCTGTTCAATCAGTTTCAGCAGTTCAGTGTGCAGGGTGAACGGCGCATGCAGCAGGTTTTTCAGTTTGGCCATTTTGCCCATGCCGGTCAGTTCCTGGAACATGCGGTGCACATCTTCACAGATATCCGGCTGGGTGGTCATCAGGCCGTAGTCGGTGTACATGCGCGCATTGCCGGCATGGTAGTTACCGGTGCCCAAGTGCACATAACGCACCAGCTGGTCCTGCTCGCGGCGTACCACCAGAATCATTTTGGCATGGGTTTTATAGCCGACAATGCCATACACCACTACCGCACCGGCTTCCTGCAGCACGTTGGCAACCATGATATTGGATTCTTCGTCGAAGCGGGCACGCAGTTCAATGACCGCAGTGACTTCCTTGCCATTACGCGCCGCTTCAGCCAGTACCTGCACAATTTCCGAGTCCGGACCACTGCGATACAGGGTCTGTTTAATAGCCAGCACATGCGGATCTTTGGCCGCTTCTTTGAGTAGGCTGATCACCGGCTGAAAAGAATCAAACGGATGATGCAGCAATACATCCTGCTTCTTCAGCACCTCAAAAATCGGTTTCTGCTTGCGAAACACCGGCGGAATCACCGGGCTAAAAATTGGATATTTCAGTTCCGGACGGTCAAAACTGGTGGTGAGACGCGACAGGTTAATCGGGCCACTGGTCTGATACAGCTGCTGCTGATCCAGATCAAACTCATCTAGCAAGTAGTCAATAATACTCTGCGGGCAGTCATCTTCAATTTCCAGACGCACCGCGCGACCAAAACGGCGTGATGACAGCTCATCTTTTAAGGCCACCGCCAGATCATCGACATCTTCCGACAGAATCAGGTCGGCATTTCGGGTCACACGAAAAGCATAGCAGCCGGTGGCTTTCATGCCCGGGAACAGGTCATTGATATGCTGCTGGATAATTGCCGTCAGGAAAATCTGTTCCTCCCCTTCCCCGGCCACTTCAGGCGGCAAGGCAATTAAGCGCGGCAAGGAACGTGGGGCTGGCACAATCGCCATTTCAATTTCACGGCCAAAGGCATCCTTACCTTCCAGACTGACAATAAAGTTCAGGCTTTTATTGACCAGTCGCGGAAACGGATGTGATGGGTCCAGACTGATTGGGGTCAGTACCGGCTGGACCTGTTTGGCAAAATACTGGGCAATCCAGGGTTTATGCTTGTCCTGAATTTGCGGATATTGAATAAAACGAATCCCGGCCTGCTGCAACTGCGGCAGAATGTCCTGATTTAAGGTGCGATATTGCAGCTCGACCGCCGCATGAATTTCTTCAGATAACTGTGCCAGCACCAGTTCGGTCGGAATTGCATCCGGAGTGCGGGTCAGGGCATTTAAATCCAGCTGTTTCATTAAACCCGCCACGCGGATTTCAAAAAACTCATCCAGATTTCGGGAAAAAATAATCAGAAAGTTTAAGCGTTCCAGCAGCGGCAGACGCTCATCCAGCGCTTGGGCCAATACCCGTTGATGGAACTCGAATAATGCCAGTTCCCGATTGAAATAGGTCATGGATGAATGCTGAAAATCGCTCATATCTCACTCTATGCTGTCTTACAACAGTCTGTTTGTGCCGCCTCTGTGAGGGCATCTTAGAAATTGAATATGACAGTTGTGTTACAAAAATAACCAAATGATGAAAATTAGCCCAAATTTGTTCAAAATAAAAATCTGTTTTTTATCATTTTTTTGTTTTTTGTCTAAGTAAAAAGACAGCATATTCAATATGCTAAAGCCTCCTTGCCTTAATGACAGCCAGATGACAGCTGTCCTTTATTGGCGCTGCCGGCTGGCCCAATAGCTGGCCAGCGCCGGTCCGGAAATATTGTGCCATAAACTGAAGATGGCGCTCGGCACGGCAGTCACCGGTGACGCGGCAAAATGCACCGCCGCCAAGGCCACGCCCAAGCCAGAATTCTGCATTCCGACTTCAATCGACACCGCTTTGCTGTCGGCATAGGGTAATTTAAATAAACGCGCCGCCCAGAAACCGAGTAAATAGCCCAGGCCATTGTGCAGCATCACCACCGCTAAAATCAGCAAGCCGCTTTCCAGAATCTGTGCCCGGCTGCCGGCAATAATTGCCGCGACAATGGCAACAATCGCCACCACCGAAACCAGCGGCATCAGGGTAATGGAACGCTCCACCTGAGTTTTAAACAGCGTGCGCAGCAGCAGGCCCAGTACAATCGGGAACAGTACCACCTGTAAAATCGAGCTCAGCATGGACCAGGCATCAATTTCAATCCACTGGCTGGCCAGCACAAAGAAAATTGCCGGGGTCAGCAGCGGCGCCAGCAAGGTCGACACCGAAGTACAGGCCACCGACAAGGCGGTATTGCCTTTGGCCATATAGGTAATTACATTGGAAGCCGTACCACCCGGGCAGCAGCCAACCAGAATCACCCCAATGGCAATTTCCGCCGGTAACCGGAACAAGGCACATAACAGATAGGCCAACAGCGGCATCACCATAAACTGCGCGGCCACGCCAATCGCGACTGCTTTCGGGCTTTGCAGCACGCCTTTAAAATCCTGCAGTGACATGGTCATGCCCATACCAAACATGATGATGCCAAGCATCCAGGTGATATAGGCTTTTAACCAGACAAAAGCCTCTGGCTGATACATGGCAATCACGGCAAATAGCAGCACCCACAGGGCAAAAGTTTTCTGTACAAACTGGCTAAAACCTAACACCATAGACCTCGGCACGTTCTGAATGAATGATTCGGGCCAATCAGGCCAGGCTTGGCTGTGCAGCAGGCTGTAACAGGCCCAACACATCTTTGCTATAGACCCGTTTTACCCCATGCGCTAGCATCTCCTGCCAGGCATGTTGCAATGAACCTTTCAGGTCTATGCCTTTGCTGGCATCGGCAATGACAAAGGTATTAAAGCCCAGCTTGCAGGCATCTATGGCGGTCCAGGCCACGCAAAAATCGGTGGCAATGCCGGTAATAAACACCGTGTCGATACCACGCGCTTTTAAATAGCCAGCGAGACCGGTGGTGGTTTTCTGATCCGCTTCCATAAAGGCCGAATAGCTGTCAATTTGTGCATGAAAACCTTTACGGATAATCAGCTGCGCCTGCGGCAAGTCCAATGCCGGATGCAGTTCGGCATCGGCTGTGCCCTGGACGCAATGTGCCGGCCACAGCACCTGCTCGCCATATTCCAGCATCACCACTTCATACGGCTGTTTGCCCGGATGATTGTCGGCAAAAGAAATATGATTCTGCGGATGCCAGTCCTGGGTCAGGACAATATTGTCGAAGACCTGCCCCAGCTGGTTAATGATCGGAATAATCTGATCGGCATCAGCGACGGCCAAATTACCGCCCGGTGTAAATCCATTTTGTACATCTACTACGATCAATGCCGTCTGCGCTTGCATAACACCTATCCATGTTTCGCTTATTGTCAGCGTCCTAGCATATACCAAATGGATGGTTTTGTTGCAGCGGAATCATTGGACTGTACGGTGAAAACAAAACAGCCCGCATATGCGGGCTGTCTGAAGGGGTCGTTACAATGCGTGTTTAGTTTTGAATACGACGCACCAGCAGTAACATAAAGATGGCAGAGATCACGATACATGGAATCGCGGCAGAGATCACCCCTGCTGCACCAAAGCCAGCCGTTAACAGTGAACCGGCAATCGCAGGCCCAAGCATCGCACCAACACGGCCCACGGCAGACGCCACACCAATACCGGTACCACGCACTTCAGTTGGATACACAATACCACCGAAGGCATACAGTACACCCTGACAGCCAATGACGAATGCACCCACCAGCGCAGAGGCCAGATACATTTGAGTTAATGAACCTGCAGCGTTCAGTGCCAGCAGACCGGCCAGAATACCGCCATACATCAACAGAATGACATAGGCTTTTTTCCAGCGATCGGTCAGCATACCCAAAATAACGGTACCAATCGTCGCGCTGACCATAAAGTAGAACTGTGCAGTTGCGCCTTCTTTACGCGAGAAGCCCAGTTCCTGGAACAGCGACGGTAACCAGCTCAGCATGATGTACACCACCATCAGGGTGAAGAAATAGCTGACCCAGATGAACATGGTACGTAGCAGGTTGTTCGAGTTAAACAGATCTTTAAACGAACCTTGTGGCGTAGCTTCTGCTGTCGTATTCGCAGCCTGATCTTTGGCTTTTAAATATTCCTTTGATTCTGGCAATAACCACATCATCACTGGAATGACGATAATAGGTAATAAACCGCCTAGGTAGAAAATGTTTTTCCAGTTAGAACCGAAATCGGTACTGGCAATTAACGATAAAATCGCAGCACCGACTGGCATACCACAGTACATCAGACCCACGGCACGGCCACGGTTTTGTGGTGATACCGCTTCAGAGGCCAGCGTAATCAGAATTGGCATGGCTGCACCCAGACCGGCACCGGCCAGGAAACGCACCACCAGTAATGAGTTAAAGCTGTTGACCCATACGGTACATAAAGTAAAGACCGCAAATACGGCAGTCGACCAGATTAGCACCTGTTTACGGCCAATACGGTCTGCCACGCGTCCACCAACCAGTGCACCAGGCAATAAGCCCAGAATCCCTGCACTAAAAAACACCCCCAATTGCGAGCTATCGAGGCCAAAATGCTCACGGATACCAACTGCGGCAATACCTGCTGCCTGGATATCCAAGCCTTCAATGACCGCAATCAAGAAACAGATGGCTACTGTCACAATCGCATGTCGATTATCTGATCTTTCCATTGGAGAATCCTTGTTTCAATCAGTGTTTATAAAAGGTTAAGACCGCCATCATCTATGAGGATGTCCTTTGAATTAACTACCAATAAGTGGAATAAAGCGCTGGTCTGGCAAAAAATTAATAGACATTTCTTATTTTAAGACACGCAAACATATAGTTTTAGAAAGACTTAATTGAGGCATATCAATTTAAAAAAACAATAAAATTCATATAAATATCAACGGTTACAAATAAACAAACAGTCAAAATTATTATTTTTATTTAGATCTGAAAAAAATCATTCCGAGCTGGTTTAAGCAGGAAATGGCATTAAAAAAAAGGCTATTCAAATAATTTTCAGGTCTAGTTTAAGTGTTTTTTTATCTTAATTCCGACCCTTTTACCTGGTTTTCACAGCTTTTTACTGCTTTTTCCAGGCAAAATTGCTGTCCGGACAGCTTCTATAGACCTATGCTTACTCACCAGTTCATTCTAAAGTCGAAGATGAACCGGAACTGCTGTAAAAGCACCAACTTATGCCTTATACCGGACTGTTTTGAGCAGCGGATAAAGTTGATATTGGCTTTGACTTACGGATATTGTTCTGACACACTGAATCAGTCATAATTTGCATAAGCATTATTCAATCATGACTTATTGAATTCTGACTCAAATCAAAATACTGCAACCATCCACGTTTTCTGTTTCTACGAACTTTTGTGGATGGAAAAATAGGATATTTTTTCAAAATGACTCAGCAAGCACAGACCATTCAAGGCTCAATTGTCGCAATCGTCACCCCAATGTTAGAAGATGGCAGCGTAGATTGGAAAGGTCTCGAGAAGCTGGTTGAGTGGCACATAGAACAAGGCACGAACAGTATTGTGGCCGTGGGCACGACAGGTGAAGCCTCTACATTAAGCATGGCTGAACATACACGTGTGATTAAAGAAATCATTCGCGTGGCCAACAAACGTATCCCGGTGATTGCTGGTACTGGTGCAAACTCAACGCATGAAGCGATCGAACTGACCAGAGAAGCCAAAGAACTCGGCGCCGATGCCGCACTTCTCGTCACGCCATATTATAACAAGCCAACCCAGGAAGGGTTATATCAGCATTATAAGACTATTGCCGAAGCAGTGGATCTGCCACAAATCCTGTATAACGTTCCGGGCCGTACTGGCGTCGACATGTCCAACGAAACAGTGATTCGTCTGGCCGACATTCCACAAATTGTGGGCATTAAAGATGCCACTGGCGATGTACCACGTGGCCGTGAATTACTGGCCGGTCTGGCGGGTAAAGACATGACTGTCTATTCAGGTGATGATGCCACTGCCTATCAGTTAATGCTGGCTGGTGCCAAAGGCAATATCTCGGTTACGGCCAATGTGGCACCAAAAGTCATGAGCGAAGTTTGTGCCGCAGCCATTGCCGGCGACAATGACAGCGCTGAAGCACGTAACAATACAGTTGCAAATTTACACAATATTCTATTTTGTGAATCAAACCCAATTCCGGTGAAATGGGCACTTCATGAAATGGGCTTAATTGGTACCGGCATCCGCCTGCCATTAACGCCACTTGCAGAACAATATCGCGCACCGTTACGTGAAGCTTTACAGGCTTCGGGTGTCATTTAATAAGAGCACAATATTATGCAATTACGTTTTGGTTTAATCGCTGCACTTTCAGTGGTAAGTTTGGCAGGTTGTAGTTCTTTAGCCATCAGCAATGGCTCTCTGGATTATAAAGACACCACCACCCTTGCGCCCTTACAATATCCTGAAGGTGCTGTGGCCCGACCAGCAACGCCATTGTATCCTGCACCAACGGTTGACCCACTGGCCATTGAACATGCACCGAAGCTGGAAAACAGCCGTGGCAACCGTTTCGCACTTCCTCGTCCTCCAGCCGTAGAGCCGACTCAGGCCGCTGCTGTACAGGACAACACCGCGCCAGGTCGTCCACAACCGGTTGTAGATGGAAATCAAAATCCACTGCTCAAAATAGATGGAAATTCTGCTACAATTTGGCAGTATACGCTTGCCACACTCAGCAGCCTGAACCATAGCATTATTGGTCAGAGCAAAAACCGTTACGAAGTCACCATCTCGGTCGATCAACAGACCTACGTCTTAAGACTCACCTCTGTCGGTACAAGTAACAACCTGGCTGTGTTCAACGCCGACAACAGTTTTGCAGACAAAGAAAAAGCTGCAGACCTGTTGGCCCAGATTTACCAAAATTGGCCAGCCTAGACATTACTAGGCATTTTTTTCTGAAAAAGGTTCCCTCATGTTAAAACAAACCTTGCTCTATACTGGTAAAGCGAAATCTGTTTATACCACAGATAGTGAAGACCACCTGATTTTAGTCTTTCGTGACGATGCCTCTGCGTTCAATGGCGAAAAGATCGAACAACTAGATCGTAAAGGTAAGGTGAACAACCGTTTTAACGCCTTTATTATGGAAAAACTGGCTGAAGCCGGTATCGAAACGCATTTTGAAAAACTGCTGACCCCAAATGAAGTGCTGGTGAAAAAGCTGAGCATGATTCCGGTTGAATGCGTAATCCGTAACTATGCAGCTGGTTCTCTGTGCCGTCGCCTCGGTGTCGAAGAAGGCAAGGAACTGACCCCGCCAACATTTGAACTGTTCTTTAAAGATGATGCCTTAGGCGATCCAATGGTCAATGAATCTCAAGCGATTGCGCTGGGTTGGGCGACTGCTGAGCAGCTGGCACAAATGAAAGAACTGACTTACAAAGTTAACGATGTACTAAAAGCCCTGTTTGATGCCGGCAACATGATTCTGGTCGATTTCAAACTTGAATTTGGTGTATTCCACGACCGTATCGTGCTGGGTGATGAATTCTCTCCAGACGGCTGCCGTCTATGGGACAAAGACACCAAGAAAAAACTCGACAAAGACCGTTTCCGTCAAGGTTTAGGCGGTGTGGTTGAAGCCTATGAAGAAGTTGCGGCACGTTTAGGCATCAACCTCGACAATATCTGATCATCTCCAAGATGAACGATAAAAAAACCGGATCAGCTGATCCGGTTTTTTATTGGCTGAGTTTTCTTACTATCAATCGAAAAAACAAATTAAAATTATAAAAATGATCGTTTTTACATATTTTTAGTTTTGACCTATGCTTAAGCACATAGGCAAGACACGGTAAATTTTACAGTGACTGCCGATCAGTTTCGTTAATCCTCGCGGATGTTCTCTCCCAATCTAACATCCAGTTTGGCCCAATTCATCCCTCTGAATTGGGCTTTTTTTTATTGCTACTGTTGCTGCTGCATCCAGCGCCGCTGCTGTAAACGCTCGGCTTCAACTTCGCGTTTATTGCGCGCCGATTCATACAGCTTGGTGCCTTTTAATTCTGGCGGCAAATAATCCTGCAATACAAAATGCTCCGGATAATTGTGCGGATACAGATAATCCACCCCGTAGCCCTGCTCTTTCATCAGCTTGGTCGGCGCATTACGCAAATGTAACGGTACCGGCAAATTGGCGGTTTTTTCCGCCAAGTCCAGCGCCTTGTTAATGGCCAGATAGGTACTGTTACTTTTGGCACTGGTGGCCAGATAGACTGCACATTGGCCCAGAATAATCCGCGCTTCCGGCATACCAATCACCTGCACTGCGCGGAAACATTCACCGGCCAGCAACAAGGCATTTGGGTTGGAATTGCCAATATCTTCCGAGGCAGCAATTAGCATACGCCGCGCAATAAACAGCGGGTCTTCTCCACCCTTGAGCATGCGCGCCATCCAGTACAGAGTCGCATCCGGGTCACTGCCGCGAATCGACTTAATAAAGGCCGAGACCAGATCATAATGCTGCTCGCCAGATTTGTCGTAACGGGCAATATTCTGCTGCGCCACTTTCACGACCAGGGCATTGTTAATACTGTTTTCTGTGTCCGGCTCAAAGGTGCCGGCAATCAGCTCGAGTAAATTCAGCGCCTTACGTGCATCACCCGCCGCAAACTGCACCAGTGCTTCAAACTCTTCAATCTGGATATAACGTTCTTTTAAGAAGCTATCATTCTGGACGGCCTGGGTCAGCAGCTGCTGGATGGCCTCGGCACTCAGTGCATTTAAGGTATAAACCTGGCAGCGCGACAGCAAGGCACTGTTCACCTCAAAAGACGGGTTTTCCGTGGTGGCACCAATCAGGGTAATTTTGCCCTTCTCGACTGCATTTAATAAGGCATCCTGCTGGGATTTATTAAAGCGGTGAATCTCGTCAATAAACACCACCGGCGTTAGTAAATCGCCGCCATCGGCAATCACTTCACGTAACTCCTTGACCCCGGTATTGAGCGCAGACAGACTGACAAAAGGACGATCAACCGCCTGCGCCAGCAACAAGGCAATGGTGGTTTTTCCAACGCCTGGTGGTCCCCAGAAAATAATCGAAGGCAAATGGCCCTGATCAATCATTTGACGTAACGGGGCCTGCTCCCCCAGAAGATGATCTTGACCGATAATCTGCGACAGATCGCGCGGGCGCAAACGTTCAGGAAGTGGAATATGGCTGTCTGACATAGAAGGTTTTCTGTACAAAGCTGCGGCTGAGTGTACTATGTTATGGCAAAATGCAGTATTTCAATAGCCGATTTTTTAGCGCTTGCTGCGGCAAACTGAGTCTAAATGTAGGCAGTTGTTTTATCAGGTTTAAATCGCCAATTTTGCTCTTAAAGATACAGACGGCCTAAAAACTTAACGTACCCAGCGCACAATATAGTCTTCTATTTCTTCTTCATTGACTTCCGTTTCAGAAATACAGCGGCCAGCGGCCGATTTTTTGGCGCGAATCACGCTCTGACGTGAACCGGTATTTAAATAATGCCAGGACGGCAGGTTTTTACCTTCTTTTAAACGGCGATAGGCACAGCTTGGCGGTAGCCAGTGAATACTGTCCAGCTTTTCCGGCGTCAGCTGAATACAGTCCGGCACCTGTTGCTGCCGGTTCGGATAGTCCGAACAGCGGGCAGTCGTACAATCCAGCAGCTTGCAGGCCACTTTGGTGTAAGCGACTTCATGACTGTCTTCATCTTCCAGCTTGACCAGGCAACATAAGCCGCAGCCATCACACAGCGCTTCCCATTCTGCCTGGGTTAAGGCTGTTAACGGATAGTTTTTCCAGAATTGGGGACGAAGCTGATCAGACATGATGCACAACACTACAAAATAACCGGTCTATTATAACAGTCTTCTACAAAAGCATGTGCTATGTCATAGATACAATAGAATCATAGACTTAAATAAATAGTTGAACACTTAATAAACAAAAGCAAAACAATCAAATCAGCGACTTGCCCCTATACTTGATCAAGAAGTATAAAAACACATGGAGAAAAATTATGTTTCGTTGGGCCATTATCTTCGCTGTAATCGCACTTATTGCCAGTCTACTCGGTTTCGGTGGTGTCGCTGGTTTATCTAAAGATTTCGCGGTCATTCTGCTGGTTATTGCTGTTATTCTGGCAATTGTCGGCTTCCTGTCCCGCGGCAAGGTATAGTTTCTTATACCCTGACCCTCACAAAAAAGAAGGATGCAAATCCTTCTTTTTTTATGCCTGTGTTTAGACCGACAGCAGATACAGACAGATTATTCTTTGAAAAATAACTTAAAAATATTTTCTCACATTTGTTTAGGCCCATTGAAATGTTTTTCAAACCGCTGTCTCATTTTTATGTTTTAATCGAATTATTTCAAAAAACACAAGGATTGGACACATGACTTTAGCAATCAAAACTCGCGAAATTCAGTATACGGCGGCAGATGGTAGCCAGTTGGTCGGTTATTTTGCTGCACCCGAAACCGATGCACCAGTCGCGGGTGTGATTGTGGCACCAGAATGGTGGGGCCGAAATGAATATATTGAACAGCGTACCCGCGAACTGGCAGAACACGGTTATGCCGCCCTGGCCATTGATATGTATGGCGACAAGAAAAATACCACCACGGCTGCCCAGGCCAATGAATGGATGAGCCAGACCTTTGAAGACCCGAATACAATTGTGACTCGTGCGTCTGCAGCTTTGGACACTTTAGCTGCCCAACCGGAAGTAAATCAGGCTAAACTGGCAGCCATTGGCTTCTGTTATGGCGGCAAAGTGGTGCTGGATTTGGCCCGTTCAGGCGCCAACCTGCAAGCCGTTGCGACTTTCCATGCCATTCTGGCGGCTAGAGAACCGGCGCAGGAAGGCAAGGTACAGGCAGAAATTCTGGTGCTGCATGGTGAACTGGACAGCATGGTAACGCTGGATGATGTGGCCAGCTTCCGTGAAGAAATGCACGCCGCCCAGGTAGAACATGACGTGATTGTGTTTGAAGATGCCAAGCACGGCTTTAGTAACCCGCTGGCCGATGAACGTGCCAAAGCCAATGGCGTCGACCTCGGCTATAGCCCGGTAGCAGAACAGCAAAGCCTGGATGCCATGTACCAATTATTACAACGCCGTTTGGCCTGATTCTGGCATGAGGCCATATATATTGAAAAAGATTAATGAATTTGAATAGAGGATAGAAGAATGACCGAACAAGACTGCCCATATTGCAACTTTGATGAATATGATGTCATTGCCAAAAATGATTATGGCGTGATTCTACCCGAACCGAACGCATTGTCTAAAGGCCACTGTGTCATTATCCCTCTACGTCATGTCAGTTCTTTTTTTGATGTTACCGACAAAGAACGTAAAAGCCTGATGTCGCTGCTGGAACTGGCGCGGAATGAATTACAGCTGCGCCATCAACCGGCGGGCTTTCATGTCGGCTTTAACGATGGCGATGTGTTTGGCAGCCCATCGCAGCATTTGCATATCCATATTATTCCACGCTATGAAGGTCAAATCCTCAAGCTGGACCAACGCTGGGGGATGAGCGGCAGCATCTAAGCCTTACCGCTACCAAAACAGAAGGTGATGCCGCGGCATCACCTTTTTTATTGCCTGCTGCATCGGCAAGATTTGGGTATACTAGGCGACTGCTTAACAGTTCCGGTTCTCATGTCTGCCTTTTCTTTTTCCCATGCCCTGCTTTCCTGGTTTGATGTACACGGTCGCCATGACCTGCCCTGGCAGGTGGCCGATGACCCGTATAAAGTCTGGGTATCAGAAATCATGCTGCAGCAGACCCAGGTCAAAACCGTGCTGCAATATTTCGAGCGTTTTATTCAGCGTTTTCCCGATGTGGAAAGCTTAGGCCAAGCCTCCTGGGAGGAAGTGGCGCCGTACTGGGCCGGACTCGGTTACTATGCCCGGGCACGCAATCTGCATAAAGCGGCTGGCATAGTGGCCCAGCAAGGACATTTCCCGGAAAATCTGGAACAGTGGATGGCCCTGCCCGGCATTGGCCGCTCGACCGCAGGCGCACTGATGTCTTTGGGTCTCAGACAATACGGCGTAATTATGGATGGCAACGTCAAACGGGTGCTGGCGCGGTTTTTTGCCATTGAAGATGATCTGTCCAAACCGGTACATGAACGGGCCTTGTGGCAGCTGGCAGAACAGCTGTGTCCGACCGAGCGTAATCATGACTACACCCAGGCGATTATGGACCTCGGTGCCACCATCTGTACCCCGAAAAAACCCTTATGTCTGTACTGCCCGATGCAGCAGCACTGCAAGGCCCACCAGCAGGGCCTAGAAGCCGAATTACCATTTAAAAAACCGAAAAAAGCCGTACCCGTAAGACAGACCCAGGTGTTGCTCTTACACAGTGATGGCCAGTGGCTGTGGCAGCAGCGGCCGAATAGCGGCCTCTGGGGCGGATTATGGTGCCTGCCGATTATTGATGATCCAGCGCAGTTTCAGGCGCTCTGTCAGCGTCTGGGTCTGAAACAGCGACAACAGCAGCTGCAGATTTCACACAGCTTTACCCACTTTACCTGGCTGCTGGATGCCAGTGTAATTCCGGTCGAGCCGGACCAGCAGGAACATCTGGCGATTGAGCTGGACGCCGAATGGATGACGCCGGCACAGGCCACTGCACGTGGACTGCCGACCGCCATGAAAAAATTGATCTCGGCCGCCGATTTATGACATAGTCAAAGACTGGAATTCGAATACCATCGACATAATAATCATCAGGGAGATGCTGTGCTTCGCTCGATTTCACTCTGCTGTGTTTTCTTCAGTCTGATTCTGCTAGCGGCCTGTACCTCGGCACCGAAAAAATCTGCTGCACCCCTACCGCCGGCCATGGTTAAAAAACTGCAGCACATGCCGCTGAAAACCCGCTTGCCAGTGCCGGTACAGGGCGTCAAACGTCAACACTTGCAAGATACCTGGGGTGCGTCACGCAGTCGCGGTCGCCTACATGAAGGCATTGATATTCTAGCGCCACGCGGCAGCAAGGTGTACAGCGCCACCGAAGGCCTCATTGCCGACTTACGCAATAACAATTTGGGTGGTAAAGTGGTATGGATTCTGGGACCGGGCGGCAGCTGGCATTATTATGCCCATCTGGACCGGCATAAACGTGGCCTGAAGGTCGGAGATTATGTCAAGAAAGGCGATCTCATTGGCTATGTCGGCAATAGCGGCAACGCCCGCCATACCGCGCCGCATCTGCATTATGGCCTGTATTTAAATGGCAAAGGTCGCGGTGCAGTCAATCCCTATCCCTATTTACGTTAGTTTGCTTTAGGAAGTGTACATGTCAGAAGCATTGATCAATCGACTGGTCGAATTTGCCGAATCCGGGAATCAACAGAAAATTATGTTGAACGGCCAGAGTCATCAGGGCTGGATCATGGAAATTACTGAAGATGCACTTCTGATCAGCACCGGCTATGCCGATAAATCCGGCAAGGATGTCTGGATTGCCTTTGCCGATCTGCCTCAGGCGGAATTGTCTTACTGGGATAACCGTCAGGATCAATGGGTTCATTTCCAGCTTTAAACCCGTACAGGAGCATCATCTATGGATCGAACACGCTGCGGCTGGTGCTCCGAAGATCCGCTCTATATCGCCTACCACGACCAGGAATGGGGCCGCCCGCTTCACGATGAAGCGCAGCTGTTTGAAATGCTATGTCTGGAAGGCCAGCAGGCCGGTCTGGCCTGGATTACCGTGCTCAAAAAACGCGAATGTTACCGTCAGCATTTTTTTCAATATTCCATTGCCGATATTGCCGCGTTGTCTGATCAGGCCTTGCAGGACAAATTACAGGATCGCGGATTAATCCGGCATCCGGCCAAACTCGCAGCCATCCGCACCAATGCTCAGGCCTGGCTCCAGCTGCAGCAGCAAGGTATCAATCTGGTCGACTGGCTGTGGCAATTTGTCGATCATCAGCCCGAGCAGCATGCCGTACCCGATTATCGCAGCGCACCGACCTATACTGCAGCCAGTGTGGCGCTGTCTAAAGCTTTAAAAAAGCAGGGCTTTCAATTTGTTGGCCCCACCATCTGTTATGCCTTTATGCAGGCCGTCGGCATGGTCAACGACCATGAAGATCACTGCGCCTTTAAATCCCTTCCCCCTTTAGCCGAGGAGCACTCATCATGAGCAACACTACCATCCGTGCCTATGCCGCCATGCAACCCGGCGAAGCACTGGTGCCATATCAGTTTGATGCTGGCGAACTGTTGCCGCATCAGGTCGAAGTTCAGGTGGAATATTGTGGCCTGTGCCATTCCGATTTGTCGGTGATTAACAATGACTGGCGCTCTTCGGTCTATCCGGTGGTGGCCGGGCATGAAATTATTGGCACCATTGTCCAGTTAGGAAGTGAAGCCAAAGGATTATCTGTGGGCCAGCGTGTCGGCATTGGCTGGACGGCAGAAAGCTGCCAGCACTGCGATCCATGCCTGTCCGGCCGGCAGGTGCAATGTACCGGCGATAGTGTCGCCACCATTGTCGGACATGCCGGCGGTTTTGCCGATAAGGTCCGCGCCGGCTGGCAATGGGTCATTCCCTTACCGGCTGATCTGGATGCGGAAAGTGCCGGCCCGCTGCTCTGTGGCGGTATTACCGTATTTGATCCGATCATTAAGCACCAGATTCAGGCGGTGCATCATGTCGGGGTGATTGGAATTGGCGGCCTTGGGCATATTGCCATTAAACTGCTCAAAGCTTGGGGCTGTGAAATTACGGCCTTCAGTTCCAACCTGGAGAAAACCGCAGAGTTAAAAGCCATGGGCGCCGATCATGTGGTGAATAGCCGTGACAGCGCTGCCCTGAAAGCCCAGCGCGGCAAGTTTGACCTGATTTTAAGTACGGTGAATGTCAGCCTGGACTGGCCGGTATATCTGTCTGCCCTGGCACCAAATGGTACGCTGCATATGCTGGGCCTGACCTTAGAGCCGTTACAGGTCTCGGCTGGTGCGTTAATTGGTGGTGGCAAAGCGGTGACAGGTTCATCGACCGGTTCACCATCGACCTTGCGCCAGTTACTGAAATTTGCCGCCCGCAAACAGCTGGCGCCGCAGGTTGAAGTATTCCCGATGTCGCAGATTAACGAGGCAATTGAACATTTACATGCTGGCCGGGCGCGTTACCGGGTGGTGCTGAAAGCAGATTTTTAATCTGCTTTGAAGCCAAATCTATAATAGATACAATTACTCACGAATAAATTGGGCCACCTCTGCGGCTGGCCCCGATTGTATAAAAAATGTGTTAGATATTCAGTCTGTTATGGCATATGCTTAACGATGCGCATATATTAATTAGCCAAACCGAATGATTGATGTCAGCGGTTTGATTCAAAAAGTCTGCTAACATGAAAGCAGCTTTGACACGATAAAATGATTTGAGAAAACCTATGAGTAAAGCCTTACCCATTGCTGTTGCTGTAATTTTAGGCGGTGCTGCACTTGTTCCTGTTTATTATGCAACTCAACACCCTGCCACTGTATCCTCAAAAGCATCTGCAAATGCGTCTGCGGTTGAAAAAATCAGCTATGCATTAGGCTATGAAGTTGCCCATCAAACTCCACCAGAGCTGGACATTAACAGCTTTGTGACTGGTGTCCGTGAAGGTCATGCGCGTCAGCAGCCAGCCTATACTGAAGAAGAATTACAAAAGGCCTATGAACAGTTCCAGCAGGAACTGCAACAAAAACAGGCTGATCAGGCCCAGCAGGCACAAACGGCCAGCGATGCCTTCCTGACTGAAAATGCCAAACAGGCAGGGGTACAAACCACCGCGTCAGGTCTGCAATATAAAATTACCCAGCAAGGCAATGGCAAACAGCCAACGGCCAGCTCTGTGGTAAAAGTACACTACACTGGTAAACTGGTCGATGGCAAAGTATTTGACAGCTCGGTTGAGCGTGGTGAACCAATCGAGTTCCCGTTAAACCAGGTGATTCCAGGCTGGACCGAAGGTCTGCAACTGATGAAAGAAGGCTCGAAAGCCACGCTGTATATCCCGTCACAACTGGGTTATGGCGAACAGGGCGTGCCGGGCATGATTCCACCAAACAGCACCTTGATCTTTGATGTTGAGCTGATTGAAGTAAAATAAAAAACAAGGAGAGCCTGGCTCTCCTTCGTTGTTTAGGGACGCATAATATGAAAAAAACGATCACCCTGCTCGGCCTCGCCCTGTGTAGCGCGGCCACACTGGCTCAACCGGTGACCACCAAAAGCTCCACTGAACAGCAGGTGGGCTACAGCTTTGGTTATTTAATGGGGCGCAGCAATGTCGACACCTTAAAAGGTATGGATCTGGATGCCTTTGTGGCGGGTTTAAAAGCCGCCTCACTGGGCCAGCAAGCCAGCCTGAGCGATGAAGACATGGCCCGTATTCTGACCCAGTTCAAAAAGCAGGCCGAAGCCAAACAGCTGATTGAGCTGAAACAGCGCGCTGAAGCCAATGACATGATTGGCAAGGCCTTTCTGGCAGAAAACTCGCGTAAGGATGGGGTGAAAGTCACTTCATCGGGGCTGCAATATCTGGTCTTGCAATCCGGTTCCGGAAAAAAACCGAAGGCCAGCTCCAAAGTACGCGTGCATTATGAAGGCCGCCTGATTGATGGCACTGTATTTGACAGCTCGATGGCGCGTCAGCAACCGGCTGAATTTCAGGTCACACAAGTCATTCAGGGCTGGACCGAAGGGCTGCAACTGATGCGTGAAGGAGCCAAATACCGCTTCTTTATTCCGGCGAATCTGGGCTATGGCCAGATTGGTTCTGGCGATGCGATTGAACCGAACAGCACCCTGATTTTTGATGTCGAACTGCTGGAAGTGATCAATAAATAAAGACGCTTGCGCTGCTCGTGCAGCAGCATCGTGCAATAAAAGCCTATAAAAAAACCCTTTGAGCTGTTGAGTCTCAAAGGGTTTTTTTATAGGAGCTGAACATCTTTCGTGTTCAGCTCTACCGGATTAAGGTTTTAAATGACGCGGTCTGAAACCGGTGGCCAGCAGACCAAGAGCATACGCTGCCACACCCACCACACACAGCAGCAAAACTTCCAGCACGCGCATCCACTGCGATACATCACCGTTATACCAGCTCAAAGCGTACCACAAGGCAGCCACCATCACCGCATTGGCCGTGCCAAACTGGAACAGCAGTTTTTTCCAGTGCCCGCCAAAACGGAAAATATCGCGTTTATGCAAATAGAAATACAGCATACCGGCATTGACCAGCGCGGAACCTGAAGATGCCAGTGCCAGCGCCATGTGCTCGGCTTCCCAGTCAATCAGTTTAAACAGCCCAATAAACACCACGTTTAAAATGGCATTGGCTGCCACCGCCATTAAACCGACCCGAACCGGGGTGCGGGTATCCTGCTGGGCATAAAAGCCCGGAGCAAAGACTTTAATCAGCATAAAGGCGATGACCCCGGCACTCATACATTGCAGGGCCAAGGCCGTCATCTGGGTATCTTCCCAGGTGAACTGGCCGCGCTGGAACAGGGCCTGAATAATTGGGGTCGACAGCATAAACAGTGCAATACTGGCAGGCACACCAGCCAGCACAATAATTTTCGCCGCCCAGTCCATCATGCCACGGAATTTTTCCTGATTCTGCTCGGCATGGCGCGCCGACAAGGATGGTAAAATCACCGTACCAATTGCCACCCCAATCAGGCCCAGCGGCAACTCGGTCATCCGTTCGGCACTGTACAGCCACGATACCGAACCATCCTGCATAAATGACGCCCAGATGGTGTTCAGCAACAGGTTAATCTGGGTCACCGATACCCCAAACAGGGCCGGCAGCATCAGCTTCATGATGCGCTCAACGCCTTCATGCTTGAAGTCGATTTTTGGCGGAATCAGCAGCTTTTTACGCCATAATTCCGGAATCTGGATCGCCAGCTGCAAGGCTCCGGCAATAATCACCGCCCAGCCCAAGGCCATAATCGGCTCGGCCATATACGGCGTTAGCCACAGGGCTCCGGCAATCATGGCCAGATTTAGTAGCACCGGTGCAAAGGCCGGCGTGGTAAAGGAGCCATAACTGTTTAAGATGCTGCTGGCAAAAGCGGTCAGCGACATAAACAGCAAATAGGGAATGGTCAGGCGGAACATGTCCGTGGCCAGCGCAAATTTTTCCGGATCGCTATGGAAACCTGGTGCGTAAACGTACATCACCGCCGGCGCTGCCACCATGGCAGCCAGCGTCAGCAGGCTCATCACCGAGGCCAGACAGCCAAACACCCGGCTAATCAGAATCTGCACTTCGGCATGGGTGCGGCTGGTTTTATATTCGGTCAGAACCGGAATAAAGGCCTGGGAAAATGCCCCTTCAGCAAACAGTCGCCTGAAAAAGTTCGGGATACGAAAGGCCACCACAAAGGTATCGAAATCCTTTCCCGCACCAAACACATTTAATAACACAATATCCCGCACCAGTCCCAACACCCGGGACAGCATGGTCATCGTACTGACAATAAAGGTCGATCGCCAAAGCGCCATCGGAACCACCCAAATAAAAATTTAGCCGCTATTGTAAAGAAACCTAAGCACAAGTTTCGTTATGAATTGATGAAGATGCTGCTTCTATCCTGCTGTTGCAGTCACGCAGTAAAGACCGGAACCGGCTCCAGTCAAAATAAGGTCCCGGATCGGTCTTGCGCCCCGGGGCAATATCGGAATGTCCAGCCAGATGACGCTGGATTTTCGGATAGGCCTGCTGCAAGGCCGACACCACTTCCGCCAGTACCTGATACTGGATCGCTTCAAAGGGCAGATCATCACTGCCTTCCAGTTCAATACCAATGGAATAATCATTACATTCCGGCTTGGCCAGATAACTGGAACGTCCGGCATGCCAGGCGCGGTCATTGAAATTGACACATTGCAGCACTTCGCCGCTACGCAAAATCAGCAGATGCGCCGAGACCTGCATCCCTTCAATGGTCTGAAAGTAAGGATGCGCCGACCAGTCCAGCCGGTTTTGAAAAAACTGTTCGATATAACCGCCGCCAAACTGTGATGGCGGCAAACTGATATTGTGAATCACCACCAGCTGAATTTCGGTCTGCTGCGGACGCTGGTTAAAATTCGGTGAAGGCACCTGCCGCGCACCTTTTAACTGTCCCTGGATGACCTGAAAAGAAGCCGCCTGCTGCATAGAATGATCCTGATATTTTTTTCAGTATAAAAATTTAGCCCATCCTAAAACTTTCAGCTGAAAATCTCAAATCAGACAAAAAAGCCGCGAAAAAGCGCATCGGGCCAGCCGAACAGTGCTAATATATCGCGCAATTTTCATGGGTAAAGAGATAAGGACAGGCAATGAGCATACCACAATCTTTATTGGAGCAATCTATCCAGATCAATATTCAGCAGGCCCTGCAGGAAGATATTGGCGAGGCAGATATTACCGCTTTACTTACCCCGGAAGATGAACAGGCCACCGCCACCATTATCAGCCGTGAAGACATGGTGCTGGCCGGTCAGCCTTGGGTGAATGCCTTAATCCAGCAGTACGATCCAAGCGTTCAGATTGAATGGCTGAAACAGGATGGTGATCGCGTGGCAGCCAATGAAGCCTTTTTAAAGCTGGCCGGTTCTGCGCGCAGTTTATTGACCGTAGAGCGCCCTGCCCTTAACTTTGTCCAGACCTTATCGGCCGTGGCCACCAAAACTGCCGAATATGTGAAACAGCTCGATGGCCTGCACACCAAACTGCTGGATACGCGTAAAACCTTGCCGGGTCTGCGTATTGCACAAAAATATGCGGTCACTGTAGGCGGCGGCCAAAACCATCGTCTGGGGCTGTTTGATGCCTTCCTGATTAAAGAAAACCATATTATGGCCGCTGGCGGTATTGCCCAGGCCATTGCCAAAGCCCATCAAATTGCACCAGGCAAACCGGTGGAAGTTGAAGTTGAAACCTGGGATGAGCTGAATCAGGCTCTGGACGCTCAGGCCGATATCGTGATGCTGGATAACTTTAGCCAGCAACAGATGATTGATGCAGTCAAGCATGTTGCCGGTCGCTGCAAACTGGAAGCATCGGGCAATATCACCATTGCCAACCTGCGTGAAGTGGCCAGCACTGGTGTCGATTATATTTCTATGGGCGCTCTGACCAAAGATGTCAAAGCGGTCGATTTATCCATGCGTTTTAATGCTTAATCGCAATTCGATATTTGTCGATAACGAAAAAAGGTGCCTCATGAGGCACCTTTTTTATTCATTTAGGGTGAGTCGATGGCCGCAAGACTTTAATCATCTGCACGGCCGTCGCCATCACGGTCCTGATTCAGCATGGTGCCATCACCATCACGGTCATTGGCCGTATCACACGCGCTTAAACCAAAGGCGCCCATCGCCAGTAAGATCATCAAGTATTTCATGGTACATCCCTCTTTTTTGCTGTTTTAAAAAAATCACTGCGAGTTTTAGTAAGCCATGAAGCTCGGTTTCAGCATGTTGGTTTTTGTTATGAAGATGAATCTGCGCACAGCCGCTGGTTACGTTTGCTTCAATCACAAAAAAACGCATCCGGAGATCATTGCTGTCCCACAATTTTTCACAAGAGGAAGCTCATTTGAGCTTCCTCTTGTTTTATGGGTATTTTATCGGGTGAAAATAAAGCTTTTAAAGTTCTTCTTTCAAACAAATTCACTTGAATTATTC
>NZ_VPBF01000020.1:0-14265 GCF_013418865.1 Acinetobacter sp. YH12117 | reverse complement strand
CCAGACACAACTGCGCCAGACGCACCGACAGATGTTGATTTCTCTGACGATGGTTCAACCATCACAGGTAAAGGCGAGCCAGGTGCTAACGTTGTCGTTAAAGACGAAGACGGTAACATCATTGGTGAAGGCACTGTTGATGAAGACGGTCACTTTGAAGTTGACTTAGATGAGCCGTTAACGAATGGTGAAGAAGTCACCGTTGGTTTAGTGGACGAGGCTGGCAACAAGTCACCAGAAGTAGGCGCGACTGCCCCAGACAGCGACTCTGATTCCGACAGCGACTCTGACTCTGATAGCGACAGCGATTCTGACTCTGATAGCGACAGCGATTCTGACTCTGATAGCGACAGCGACTCTGACTCTGATAGCGACAGCGACTCTGACTCTGATAGCGACTCTGACTCTGATTCCGACAGCGACTCTGATTCCGACAGCGATTCTGACTCTGATAGCGACAGCGACTCTGACTCCGACAGCGACTCTGATTCCGACAGCGATTCTGACTCTGATTCCGACAGCGACTCTGACTCTGATAGCGACAGCGATTCCGACAGCGACTCTGACTCTGATTCCGACAGCGATTCTGACTCTGATTCCGACAGCGACTCTGATAGCGACAGCGACTCTGACTCTGATAGCGACAGCGACTCTGATTCCGACAGCGACTCTGATTCCGACAGCGATTCTGACTCTGATAGCGACAGCGATTCTGACTCTGATAGCGACAGCGACTCTGACTCTGATAGCGACAGCGACTCTGACTCTGATAGCGACAGCGACTCTGATAGCGACAGCGACTCTGACTCCGACAGCGACTCTGATTCCGACAGCGACTCTGATAGCGACAGCGACTCTGATTCCGACAGCGACTCTGACTCTGATAGCGACAGCGATTCTGACTCTGATTCCGACAGCGACTCTGATAGCGACAGCGATTCTGACTCTGATAGCGACAGCGATTCTGACTCTGATAGCGACAGCGACTCTGATTCCGACAGCGACTCTGATTCCGACAGCGACTCTGACTCTGATTCCGACAGCGACTCTGATAGCGACAGCGACTCTGACTCTGATAGCGACAGCGACTCTGATTCCGACAGCGACTCTGACTCTGATTCCGACAGCGACTCTGATAGCGACAGCGATTCTGACTCTGATAGCGACAGCGATTCAGACAGCGACTCTGACTCCGACAGCGATTCTGACTCTGATTCCGACAGCGACTCTGATAGCGACAGCGACTCTGACTCTGATTCCGACAGCGACTCTGATAGCGACAGCGATTCTGACTCTGATAGCGACAGCGACTCTGATAGCGACAGCGACTCTGACTCTGATTCAGACAGCGACTCGGACTCGGATAGCGATTCAGACTCTGACAGCGACTCGGATTCAGACAGCGATTCAGACTCTGACAGCGACTCTGATTCAGACAGCGATTCGGACTCTGACAGTGACTCGGACTCTGATAGTGACTCGGATTCTGATAGCGATAGTGACTCGGATTCTGATAGCGATAGTGACTCGGATTCAGACAGCGATAGCGACTCTGACTCTGATTCCGACAGCGACTCTGACTCTGACAGCGATTCTGACTCTGATAGCGACAGCGATTCAGACAGCGACTCTGACTCTGATTCCGACAGCGACTCTGATAGCGACAGCGACTCTGACTCTGATAGCGACAGCGACTCTGACTCTGATTCCGACAGCGACTCTGATTCCGACAGCGACTCTGATTCCGACAGCGACTCTGACTCTGATTCCGACAGCGACTCTGATAGCGACAGCGACTCTGATTCCGACAGCGACTCTGACTCTGATAGCGACAGCGACTCTGATAGCGACAGCGACTCTGACTCCGACAGCGACTCTGATTCCGACAGCGACTCTGATTCCGACAGCGATTCAGACAGCGACTCTGACTCTGATTCCGACAGCGACTCTGACTCTGATAGCGACAGCGACTCTGATTCCGACAGCGACTCTGATTCCGACAGCGACTCTGACTCTGATAGCGACAGCGACTCTGATTCCGACAGCGACTCTGATTCCGACAGCGACTCTGACTCTGATTCCGACAGCGACTCTGACTCTGATAGCGACAGCGACTCTGATTCCGACAGCGACTCTGATTCCGACAGCGACTCTGACTCTGATTCCGACAGCGACTCTGATTCCGACAGCGACTCTGACTCTGATAGCGATAGCGACAGCGATTCTGACTCTGATAGCGACAGCGACTCTGATTCCGACAGCGACTCTGACTCTGATAGCGATAGCGACAGCGATTCTGACTCTGATAGCGACAGCGATTCAGACAGCGACTCTGACACAACAGCACCAGAAGCACCGACAGCTGAATTCAATGAAGACGGTTCAGAAGTGAGTGGTACAGCAGAGCCTGGTTCAACTGTTCAAGTGAAAGACAAGGACGGCAACGTACTTGGTACAGCAGAGGCAGATGAAGATGGTAACTACACTGTTGAACTAGAGGATCCGTTAAATGATGGTGAGGTTGTTGATGTCACAGCAACTGATGCAGCTAATAATGAATCTGATCCAACAGAAATCACTGCACCAAATATTGTTGTAGAGGCTGTAGATAATTTGGCTGAAGCACAAGTTAACTTCGAATATCCTGTGTCTGAAACACAAGTGAATGACATTATTGATAGAAGCTGGTTAATTGATATTGGTAGTATTTCTGACTCTGGTTACTTCTCGGTTGGAGAAAATCAGATTTCAAATGCTGTGATTACAATATCGACTGGATCGCTTTTGAATCTGTTTGATAATGCAACTATTGGCTTATACAAAGAGGTTTCTCCAGGTAACTGGGAACAAATTGCTGATAACTCATCATCAGGTTTATTAGATCTTTTAGGTATATTTGGTGAATCTACAGAAATTGGAGTAAATGGTTTAACTACAGGTAATTATCGTCTGGACTTTTCTGGTGGCTCATTAATAGGTGTTGGTGGCTATCTCAATGTTGATATTCACTTAACTAATTATGATACTTCTGCCGATCCTGAAGTAACAGGTGTAACGCCAGTTGAAGGTAATGTAATTACTGATACTGATGACAATTATGGTCAGGATAATGTACCTACTGGTGCAATTGTATCTGAGGTGAATGGTCAAGAAGTAATAGGTGAAACCACAATTCCTGGTGATCACGGCACATTAGTGATTCATCCAGATGGTAGTTACACTTATACACCGAACAGTGATGTTACTGTGATTGGTAAGACTGAAGTATTTGAATATACAGTGACTGATCCAGTGACCGGCAAATCTGATACTGCTAATCTGATTATTCAAATTGGTACAAACAGTGACCTTGACTTGACATGGGATGCTGAGAACCCAACAGCAAATGCAGAAACCGTAGTTGCTACAGATAATGCTGATCTGATTGGTGTTGATGCAACAAATCTCGTTGATCCGACAGTTGCTGGTCCACAAATTAGCGAGTCTTGGTTAGTTAGCCTCTTCGCAACTCCAAGAACTGTTCAAAGTGGTGTTATCACTGTCAATGAAAACACGATCAGTAATATTGAAGTTGGTTTATCAACTTCTTCATTACTTGGTCTTGGTGGTAGTGCTTCGGTTGCTTTCCAAAAATTGGTTGGTGGTGTATGGGTAACTCAAGATACGATTTCTGCGTCTAGTTTGGCAGATCTTATTAGTCTATTCCCTAATGGAAATGGTAAGGTCTATGAAAATCAAGAAGCAGGTCAGTATAGATTTGAACTCAACTATACTCGAGGTGCTGGAATAGCTGGTAACGTTACTGTATCAACAGGAGTTACAACTATTCATTTAGATGACTTTATTGCTACCCCAATTGATTCTGTTGTAGGTAATGTCTATACAGATGATGATGGTGCTGGTACAGATATCTTAGCTTCTATATACACAGATCTATTCGTGTCAACTGATGGTGGCGTGACTTGGACTCAAGTCACAAGTACAGGTACTGACTTTGTTGGAAACCATGGTACCTTGTCGATCAAGTCTGATGGTAGTTACACCTACAATGTAACTGATAGTGGATTAGCTGGCGGAGCAAGTGATGAGTTTACTTATAAACTTGTGGCACCTAATGGTGATGAGTCTATTGCAACATTAACACTGAATGCTGGCGTAATTTATACGACGAGCGAAGGTGGAGACTTCATCACAAGTAGCGCTGGTAATGATATCTATACGACTAATGGTGGTGCAGATACAGTTATCTTTGATTTGCTAGATAATGCAGATGCATTAGGTGGAAATGGTCATGATACATGGACTGATTTCAACTTGGCAGAAGGAGATAAGATTGATATTACTGAATTGTTAGCAGGTCAAACTGTTGATGGTGATAATATTGGTCAGTTTGTAACTGTAACCCAAGTTGGTAATGATACTGTGATCAGTATTGATAGAGATGGAACAGCGAGTACAAGTTATAACCCAACTGAGCTGTTAACGTTGCAAAATACCAATACGACATTGCAGGATCTGTTAGATAACAATCAATTATTGTTCTAATCTAATGTATTAGGATAATAAACAGAAAAAAGAGGATCTTCGGATCCTCTTTTTTCTGTGTACTGTCTGGTTCTGAAATAAGTTTACATCTAAAGAAATAATATTTTATTGGTATAGTCAAATCATTATAAAACCAATACAATGGTGCAATGAGTTATTTAGAACATTTTAGACGTAAAATTTTAGCTAAACTTGAGGAAGGTTATTCTATTCGAGCGGTAGCTGCACAATTTGAAATTAATAAAAATACCATTGTTAAATGGAAGAAACGTATAGAGATTAAAAAAACTCGTGTACGTAAACCTTCTAAAATTAACGATGATGCTTTACGTGAAGATGTTGAAAAGTATCCTGATGCTTATCAATATGAACGTGCTGCATGTTTTAAATGCTAGAAAATGCTATATCTGGCTCTAAGGAATGTGTAATAGAAAATGGTTGTTATTAGAGTATGTCAATTTTAAAATATAATGAATTTCAGCAATTTAAAAACCGTTTGAATCAATGGTTAGAACAAGAATTAGATCGATTAAAAGGATCACTTGAGCAGAATATTGTTTTTATATCCTATGGTAATCTTAATCAGCGTTGTAAAGTTTGGAATACATCAGATCAGGATATTAAAAAAGTAGTCAAACGGACATTATCTTTTTTAGATAGAATATATGAGAAAGAAAAACAATTTACCGAATTTTTGAAAGTTGATATCGCATATAATATCGAAGAAAAATTATGGAGTGATGTTGTATCTGAAGTAGAAAAAATAAAACATAACAACCACTATCGTAAGGGAATTAGCTTTACAAAAGATTTTGGTATTTGTTTTCTTGAGCAGGAAATATATGGTTCGTCAATAATTAGAGGTGTTGCATTTGATCAGCCTAATTTTTTTGATGAAAAAAATTTAAATGATGCTATTAGAAAAAAATATACCAATGTTAAGGCAAATTATTCACTAAATAAAATTGAAAAAGTCTGGTTATTTGATACACAAGCTGTTTTTTTTGAAAACAACCAGTTAATTGATTTAATATCTACAGGTCCGGAAAATGGTATACGTGTATTAAAGGGTAATAAAAAAGAACATATAAAAGAACTTGTTTTAAATAATGCCAAGTTTTTACATAATGAAATTTTAGAGAGTGGGAGGCTGGTTTATGGCTATTTCCCTGCCTATAACCGGGAAATTAAAAGTTATAATACAGTCCGTCACTGTACTGCCATATATGCCTTACTTGAAACACTTGAAGTCAATTATAATGAAGCATATCTACCGAAAATTAGAAATGCAATGCAGTATGCCATTGATCATTTATACAAAGAGGTAGATGGAAAAGCCTTTATGATTGATGGTAATGAACCTGATCTAGAAATTAAACTAGGTTCAAATGCTGCTGCAATTTTTATGTTTGCTAAATATCAGGAAATTATTGGCGACTCCAAATACCAAAAGTATGCCGAAATGCTTGCTGAAGGCATTCGCTTTATGATTGATGGTAAAGGGGAGACGACTCATGTATTAAGTTTCCCATCACTTGCAGTCAAAGAAAAGTTCAGAATTGTTTATTATGATGGGGAAGCTGCTTTAGGTCTACTTAGACTCTATCAAATTAATCAAAATTCAATTTTGCTTGAAACTGTTAAATTAATGTTTGAGCATTTTATTACTAAAAAATATGATAAGTATCATGATCATTGGCTAAGTTATTGTACCAATGAGTTAACTAAGATTTGCCCAGAGAAAAAGTATTTTGAATTTGGTTTAAATAACTATTTAAAACACATGGAATTTATTGAAAATCGTAAAACAGCATATGCAACATTTTTAGAAATGATGATGTCTGCATATAAGATGGTGGTGCGATTAAAAGAGCAGGGATTTACCGATTTAGTTAATATGGCTAAATTCGATAAACTAAAAGACTTAATAGAATTACGAGTCGAATTTCAAAGAGCAACAGGGTACTTTTATCCTGAAATAGCAATGTATATGGCTAAGCCTGAAAAAATTCTTAATGCATTTTATGTAAGGCATGATCGTTTTAGAACACGTATCGATGATCAGGAGCATAATTTATCTGGGTATGTGGCTTATTTAAATTATTTTATTTAGAGGTTGATAATGTTCTTTTTTCTAAGTGCAGGAATTGGGGAAAAGCTAACCGGTATTGAGCATGCGATTTTAAAAAGAAAACATGTTTTTGATAGCTGTGGTTTAGCACATAAGATTGTAACCTTAAATTACAACGCTAATTATTTAAAGAATTTAAATATCCATCATATTCGAGCCGATAGTTTTCTGAATTTATATGACGATTACCAATATTTAATTTTTGCTGCTTTGAGATCAAATACTTTAGAAGATTATTTGAGTCATATTGCAGGAGAGGTTACCCTAGAAAAAAACAATGCCAATACAGATGTAAAAGTATATATAAATGGGAATTACCTATTTTATATCCACTTTTTCTCAAATGGGAATATTTCATACATTAATTATTTTGATAAAGCGAGAAAGAAATTCAAGCGAGCTTTGTATACGGAGTCAGGCTATTTATCTAAAGAAATCTATTTAGAGAAAAACCAAGTCAAATCATGTCTTTACTATAATCAGCAGGGGATTGTGGTTTTAGAGGAGCACTACACCCAAGATAATCAGCTTAGTTATTTAAGTCTAAAAGAATCCGATGGTTCATCTTGTTTTTTTCAAGATCGTGATCAGTGGATTAAGCATTGGTTTCAAAAAATTATCACCTCTTATAAGCAGCCCGTTTTTTATGTCGATAAAAACAGACTTTATAATCATATTTTAGTGGAGTTAAAGTCTCCTGCATTTAAGTTAATTTCGATTTTCCATAGCGTGCATGTCAGTAATCCTCAGAAGATGGAAGACGGGCGAATTAACTCCAATTACAAAATATCTTTAGCAGAAACAAATAAATTTGACGGTTATATTGTATCCACAGAGCAACAGCGGCAGGATCTTTGGGCACGTTTTGGTTCAGAATTAAAAATTTGGGTGATTCCTCCGACATTTGCCCACATAGCATCTGAACTCACTGTCAATGCCGTAGCATCCCCATTCAACGTCATTTCTGTAGGGCGATATTATGTAGAAAAAAGACTTCATCATATTATTCAGGCTGTTGAAATTTTAAAAGAAAAGTATCCTGAAATTCAGCTTGATCTTTATGGTTTTGGTGATTCTAGAGATAACTTTATATATGAAAAAGAAATTCGCAAATATGTAGATGATCACGACTTAGAGACGAATGTACATTTCAAAGGCTATGTGCACAATATCTCGGACAAAATCCGAAATGCACATGTCTCTGTTGTGACGAGTACAATAGAAGGTTTCTGTATTGGAATTTTGGATAGTTTAAGTGTAGGAACGCCTGTAGTGGCCTACGATATTAAGTATGGTCCAAATGCACTAATTGAACAAAATCTTTCTGGTGTTTTAGTTGAAAATGAAAATATTCAAGCCTTAGCTATTGCAATCGAGCAATGCTATTTAAACCCACATATGAGAACCCATGCGATTAAGTCGGCGAAAAAATATGATTTGAATAGCTATAAAAAGAAATGGTTAGATCATTTGTTGGAGTTGAGTTATGTATAACTATTTAGTACAAAAAAATGGTGCGTTATTGCCGCACTCCAAACCCCAATACGTCGATTTTTCTGACCAAAATGAAGGGCTAGGTCCACTTTTGGTGCTTTATGTAGTTTATAAGTTATTAGATGAACGTAAGTTAAGTTTGGATGATAGCGTTGAGATTACAGAGATGGCCCTCCAAGAAAGAGGGCGAGGTGTTGTTGGTTATGCATTACATGATAAAGTCAATTTATTACAAGTATTAATGCATTACAAAGTAACAGCGGGTGTGGATTCTCTATTTCTTTTGGCTCAGCATGTTTATAATAAGACCCAAAAGCGCATGAGCCATTATTTTGAAGAGTTAATAAAAAAACATAACTTGAGTCCAAATAGTGCCAAAAATCTTTCAGGTAAAAAGAATTCAAAATTTATTCAGCAATATACCTTAAATGATGTGCTTAAAATCGCTGAATTAATGACTCAAATTAATCCCTTTTATCTGCAAATTTTAACGCTGAGTAAAATTGCATATAAAGCTAGAAATTTTCTAAGCCCAACATTTTTACTCGATCAAGGCAAGGTTAATTACTTTTTTAGCTTTCTTAATATTTCCATAGCATGGCAAAAGCATACATCATCTGATTTTACGATTGTCATTACACAGGGAATTGAGAGTAGTTTTCAACAAGATTCTGTGATTGAACGGCACTTATTGGGCCATGAAGGGCTGGATCGACTTATTTCTGATTTAAATGTAGTGACTACCCTCAAGCAAGATCGTGCCATTGTAAATATTATTGGCGATACCTATTTAGGCGAATATTACACTGAGCGACGTCGTAAACGAAAAGTATTTGATCCTCTATTGAATCATGGCTATGACTATAGTTTTGAAAAACTAAATTTTTTTTTAAATGCAGCCGATATTAATCTAGCCAATCACGAAGCATGTTTTGTAAATAATCAAATTCAATCTCCCTTGGTTGGATTGAAAAAATTTATATTGGGTGCACAGGATGTACCAACAGTCAATGCGCTTAAAAAAGCCAATATTCATTATTTATGTTTAGCCAATAACCACACTGCTGACTTTGGTGCAGTAGGTATCACACATACACTAAAAACGTTGCAAAATGCGCAAATACATTATGTAGGAGTGGGAGAAAATGAGTTTGAAGCATGCACGCCCATGAGAATTCAGATTAATGGTCGTATTATTTCTTTTTATTCTGGCTATTGGCATCGAGCCACTAACGAAAAAATATTTAAATTTTATGCCACACCTTCTTCTTCTGGTGTTGCGACCTTAGAAAGTGTTTTGTATGAAGCAGTTGCATTAGAAAAGCAAAAATATCCATCGCATTTTATTGTGGTGTTGGCACATTGGGGAGTAGATTTCTTACCGACTCAAGCCTATCAAAAAATACTCGCAAACCGATTGGTTCAACAGGGGGCAGATTTGATTCTAGGTCATGGTGCTCATACTTTACAGTCGATGGAAACGATCCAAGATTCAACCGTTATTTATAGTTTAGGTAATGGTATTTTTAATAGTGATGGTGAATATGATGGTTATCCAGATGCTTTGCCATTTGGCATGATTGCACAATTGATTTTTGAGAAAGATAGTTTAAATCTACGCCTATTGCCAATTCAATCTAATAACCGTGAAACCATGTGGCAACCCGATTTTGTACAATTAGATGATTTTAATCAAGTGGCTGATTATTATGGAGATATCGATTTTAATGCTATTAACCGCGCGCAATGGCCCTATTATTTCGAGAAAAAAATTCTCTAGTTTAGCGGGACTTTAATTTTTGATAATGTTCTTTAATGATCTGAATTTGTTGATCATAAAAGCCTATATTACGTTGCCCACCACTGCCGTCACAGCCACCTTTACTTGCCATCAAGTTAGTGGTGTCTTTTAATTTTGCACCTTTAACACAAAGATGACGTAAACCAAAGGCATGTCCCATTTCATGGGGGAGAGCGGCTTGAATGTTGTAATTTAGTCGCTCCCAATCAAGTAGTATGATAGGTCGTCCATTGTTATGAAAGCCCCAACTATCTGCTGCTTTAAATCCTGATTTTGAGCTGTAGCTATCAAAAATAAATATATAAACTTCAGCTTCTTTACTCTTTGATGGAAAGCACTGCCGGAAAATTTTAATAAGTGCCGGTCGTTCCATAGGTTTAGGGCTTTCTAAAAGATGGCTGAGTTTGCAGTTTAATTGTTTGAATTTTTGATATGGAATGTATTTATTTAACTCGAATTTAAAAATGGGTTGATTTTTCTCAGTGACAAAATAGCGATTTAAAATATCTACTTCTTTTTTGATTTGGCTTAGGTTATCAAATTTTTGGGCTTCAACATGGGGTGTGGCAAATATAAAATTGACTTGAACAATAGGAAGAGCCATCGCATATTCTCCAATTAAGAGCAGAGGAATGGTCGCGAGTTTTTTTATATTCATAAAATTTCTCTTATTTGTCTGTTGTATTTTTTTAATTGATCTGAGGTTTGCCTTTGCTAACAATGATATTCCAAATTTTGTTGGAATGAAGCTGGTTTTTTTAAGTAAGCGTCCGCTGAATCCCATGCCTATTTTTTAATTTTGGTCGGATTTCCAGCGGTGTGGCAGTAATTCTTCTATTTGGGTCACTTTATGCGTCGGCAGCCTTTTCAGCACATCACTTAAATAGGCATACGGATCCAGTCCATTCAGCTTTGCTGACTGGATTAAAGTCATGATATTGGCAGCTCGTTGGCCGCTGCGCAGCGAGCCAGCAAACAGCCAGTTCTTACGTCCCAACGCCCAGGGGCGCATCTGATTCTCGACCCAATTATTGCAAATCGGTAGATTGTCATCATCCAAATAGCGGCTTAAAGCTGGCCAACGCTTCAGAGTGTAATTGATAGCCTTGGCAATTGGAGAACTCGACGGCACCGTCAGATAATGTTGGTTGAGCCATTCATACAGTTGTTGCATCACCGGTTGACTGTGCTGTTGCCGGTATTCGCGGCGGTGTTGCGCTGTACCATCCGTCTTTTTTCTTAATTCTGCTTCTATCGCATACAGTTTCTGAATCAGCACTAATGCCTGTTCAGCGACCTGACTTTTTTGGGTCACATGCAGTTCGTGGAATTTACGACGTGCATGTGCCATGCAGCCCACCTCAATGACCTGACCTGATCTAAAGCGTGCATAGCGACAACACTGTGAAACGCTCAAGCCTACTTCTTTTTGCTTCTGGCAGATAATATACCTTTTGGCTTTTTTACGAGTTTTACTCCGTATTCTTTTTCAAGTACATCAATGATAGCTTCAAAGAATTCAGCTTTTCTTTGGGTATCGAGCAATTCTTTTTCTAATTTTTTGATACGTTGTTCAGGTGTTAAAGGAAGTGGATCAGACATGGCCTGTACTCCATTTGAAAAAGGGGAACCTTTACTCCAATCTAATCTACCATGCTTTCTAAGCCAAACTAAAATGGTGGAACATCCTTGGATACCATAGTGATCCTGTGCCTGTTTATAAGTCATTTCACCATTTTCAACCTAGTCTACAACTGACAATTTAAAGGCGAGGCTATAATCTCGTTGGGTTCTCTTGATGATTGTTTTCATTGCACTCTCCAAATTTAGGTTTAGAAAGTGTCAACTTTATTTAGGACGGGACAACCTTAATACGAGATCAAAGGGGTCAATTTTACTTTGCCATTTGTAAGGTAAAAGGGGGCAATTTTAGAATGCCGTTGACCCTGGCAATGAATGATCTGTACCAACCATATAAGAATAAGTCGCTAAACTCAGCATGGCATCATCTTCATCACTATTACCATACGCATAAATAGTAGTATAATTATTTAAATCGTATTGTTCTAAAATCCGTATTTTCTTTTGTTCCCGACTACAATCAGGTGTTGAATATCGCCCTGTAAATTGCAGATTTTTAATTTCTGTTTTAGTACAAATCAAATCGACATTTAATTGCTGACAAATATATTGCAAATAAATATCCACACTGGCTGAAACAATCACCACATCATCACCATTTAATTGATGTTGTTTTAATTGTTGTAACAGCTGCGGATTAAGGTCATGCATTAAATCTGCTGCATAGTGCTGTGCAAGTACTAATATTTCAGCTGTACTTGCATCTTTAAACATGGCATTAAACAATTTAGGTCGCATGGCATGCGCAGGGTAAGCTTTTAAATAATAAGCCTGAATCCAAGGCAAGATTTTAAGCCCTTGTTTAATAATATGCCGGTTAGATAAAACATAGAAAATAAACCCTGTAAAACTGTCTTTGCTGCACAGGGTTCCATCAAAATCGAATAAGGCTAGATTTTTATATTTTTGGCTTTTTGCATGCATGTGGTATATCGCCCGTTGACCCGAGTAGCAAACCAGTTGGTATTATAATCACGGCTGAGTTTTGGCCCGGAAATTACCACCTCTGGCATTATCGCATAAAATGGTGCTTTGCCAGTTTGTTCCTGATACAGTTTTAATAAGGCGCGATACGAAGCGGTATCTTCAAAATCCTGCTCTTTTTCTTTTTTCAGATCGGAGCGGATTTGACGTGGGGTGAGCACAATATTATGTTTGGCAAAAACACTAATCAGCTCGCGTTCAGATTGGCTCTTGGCACTGCGAACACCGCCATCTTTGCTATAGAGCAGTAAATCACCATCTAGAGATAATTCGGCTTCGGTTAAATCATTCAGCATGCTCTGAAAAGCGGCATTGCGGCTGGAATACATGCCCGAGTTATAATCGGCAAAGCGATATAGCGGTTTATCATAGTCGGCCGGATACATCATCAGACGATGAATACCATAATACAGGCCACCATATTGGCTGTATAAATCGGTGCGTAATTCTGCAATATTGCCGCCTTGGCGTTTATGTTCCTTGGCATAACTGATATGCACCTGCATCGAACCTAAGGTGGTAATCGGATTCAGCTTTTCTCCGATATTTTGACCAAACAGCTTGGCGGCGCCGGTCAGGGCCGACACATGATAATGCTTGGCCATATAGTCAAAAATTTCACGATAAAGTTCATCCAGTTCCCGTTCGGTTTTGACCCGGCGCATCTGGCTTAAATAGTTATCTTCCGGGCTAGGATGGTTTTTCAGTACATCCTGAAAATAGCCGGCAATGGTGCCACCAATGGCTTCACCGAGTTTATCTTTAAACTTCTCGTCTAAGCGTTCCTGGACTTCTTTAACTGCTTTTTCACCTAAACCATAAACCTGTGGATCGGCAACAAAGTTGGATTCCTGATCGACCACGGCGACAATGGTACACATATTTTCCTTGGTCTGCGGAATGCCCAATTGTTCACTAATATCGTAAATATCTTTGGCCCATGAATCACGATCTTTCACGCGGGAAGGAATTAGTCGCTTGATCTGATCTGCATCTAGACTTGGCTCATCGCCTTTATTCCACCAGGCGCTGTCGCCACAGGCAGCTAAACTTAAAGATAACGCAATCAGGCTTAAAGATTTGATTACAGATGACAGGAAGGTGTGTTTCATAAACAGGAAAACTCGGTCCAGACGGGTCAGCCTACAGGGCAGATGAAGTATACAGAAATTCGGCTATACAGGTGTGAATATATATGTATACGGCCTACGTTGCACTGTCAATTTTTATCTGCAAGATGCCAGAGAATTGAGTGGCTCAAAAAGCGGATACTGTAGGGTTAGATACTAAATTCTATTTCAAAATAAAGCGCGGCGAATTCAAACATGAGGTGCGACAGTTTCAAAAGCCTTATGATAATCAACAAGCTGAGCAAACTTCTCTAATGGTGTAAGCCAATCTAACGCTTTTCTAGGACGAGTATTCAGTGACATGGCGACTTGATTTAAATAATGCTGATCTGCCTGATTTAAATCAATCCCTTTAGGTAAATATTGCCTAATTAAACCATTCATATTTTCGCATGTACCTTTCTGCCATGGCGAATGTGGGTCACAGAAATATACATCTATGCCTAAATCTTCTTCGAGTATTTTATGTTCTGACATCTCACGTCCACGGTCATAGGTCAACGTTTTACGCAGTTCTGCAGGTAAATATTTCAGAGCTT